>JAGLWT010000067.1 GCA_023133295.1 bacterium
GGTCCGTAAGCGAAGAGAGAGGAAGAAATTGACCAAAGATGATATTCCCTTCGGGCTGAAGCTCTTTTTTTATCTTCTGCGTTGCTCGTTGCTTACATACCACAGCGGGTATGCGGTGCTCCTCGCGCCTTGAATACTGAGTAAAATAGCATCAGCCATTGTTAATGTCTTTATAGATCAGAACACCAGTCATTTTGAGTAGCTCATTTTCGGAAGGCGGCTCCACTTCATACCCTATTTCCGTTAAACTCCTTTCTACATGAGAAAGAGCTTCTGCATCTTTTGGAAATGTATGGTACCCGTCGGTATTGAATGTCAGATCCAGCATGCTACATTATATCCGCAATTGACAAACATATCAATCAAGTGAAGCGAGCTTCACAGAGCACAAGGGACACGCTACGCAGTGGACCAGTGGACCCAGTATCCCAGTGGAACATGGGATGGAATGATGGGATGAGAAGGCGATAGGTTTGGAGGCATAAGCATAATGAATAGTGAAAAGTGAATAATGAATAGTGAGGTAAAATCCAAAAAGTAAATACCAGATGGATCTTTCGTTTCACTCAAGATGACACGCCGCACCAGCCTCCCTTTCCCAATTAACCTATATTCACTGTGAGTTTTTTTATTCCAATCTCCAATTATTCATTGTTCATTTCTTAATTATTCATTTCCTCACTTCTGCCTTGTCCCTGGGTCCACTGGTGCACTGCGAAGCTTGTCCCCTATCTTGATTGGGGTACGGCGTGAAACGATTGTAGCAGAAAATTTGATGTATTAAGCGAAATATTGTTTTTTCGGTTACGGATGTGTTTTCCTCCCCACTTCGTACCTCGTACTTTCGTACCTCACACTGCCTTTTCTGTAACCCCAGGGTAACATGTAAATCAGGTCAAAGAAGATCGCCCGCTATAATTACCCTTATATTGGAGAAAGTCCCTTGGCAGGATTTGTGAAGTTACCTTTGCAGATTATGAAAAGAATTGCACTTTTGATCCTTATTTTAATTGCAGTGATACCGAGAGGATTTGAGTTTCAGCTTACAAACGATCTCACATCGGGCCTGAACCCGTATGACCACATCATCCTTTCCAATGGAATGACACTGGTGTTTTCGATGATCTTTGAGGATATGGGAGAAAAGTACGGGATAACCTTCTTGAGAAATTCCCTTATCAGGAGCCTCTTCTCCTCGATCTGTGTTTATCTGCTCTGCTGCTTCAAGGAAAATGTTATGGACGCATATAGCCAGAGACCGGATATGAACGCTAATATCCTCGGGATCGGCACAGCGGTGATCTCGATAAATATATTTAATCTGATAAAAAGGAGCAGAAAATGAAATGTGCACTTGTATTGATCGTTCTTCTTTCCTCATTAGTATGCTTTTCTCAGGCGCTGGAACTGTCGGACCGTGATTTTTCGCTTGATGATATTAGGCCTCTTCATATCGGGCTGTTAACGGGAGGATCACATCTTGTGAAAATGATGTCAAATCGTTTTTTTCTTTCGATCGGTTTTACGAAGATGGAAGCGAAATATTATTCTATCTTCACGGGATTGGTGGTAATGATAGCTACGGAATTGATCATAAATTCTTCTAACTCCGGAACGCAGAGAGAAAATTCTTTGATCGGTATGGGAATATACCTTGTATCGGTCAGGTTCTGATCATGGCTGCCAAGGCACGCTCCACTGAACTTCTGGCTGAAAATGAAATGCTCAAGATAATATTGAAGGAAGAAGTAGAGAAGAACCTGAATATTCTGGCTTACTTCAATACCATGTATAAATTAAGCATGATAAAGGATTATCGCCATGTAATGTCAAATATCATACGGTACGGCAGAGCACTGCTGAACTCACCTGATCTTAGATTGCTTGTCAAATGCAAAAGGCAGAGGTATTACAGAGAATACAATATCGATACAAACGGGAACTTAAACATAAGTATCCTGAAAATGGCGCCAGCGGTGGGGAACGTGGAGAGTAATGATCTTCTTCAATGGTGCGTTCGGGGACTTTCTACACAAAACCATCCATTTATCAGCCTCTTCAAAAAGATGACAAATTCTCTGCTCTCTCATAAGGTCAAAGAGATGATGATACAAGAGGAACGGGATCACAAAAAAAGATTACTCGCACAATTGAATAAGAAACACTCGGCATTGGAGCTGATAATCCGCAACATCGAAGCGCCGATCTTCCTTTCTGACAGCAAGGGCAGGGTATTGAACAGCAATCTTAAGGCAAATGAATTATTGGCAGGGAGTAATGAAAATATATATACATTCCTTGAAAATAATGTTACCGACTCCTATCGAATCGAGGGCAAGATCCCGGTAATCGGGATCAAAGAGAAATACTATAAGCTCGCTATCGGTTTTATCGATCATAAGGACGGAGAACCACTGAACCTGATCCTGTTGGAAGATATAACCGATTTCAAAAACATGGACGAGGTCAAAAATATGTTTATTTCAGGTATCTCACATGAGATAAGAACCCCATTAACCTCGCTTATTTCGGGACTGAAACTTCTGAAAATGGGGAGATTGGGAGAGCTGGGAAAACGGCAGAAGGAATTTGTTTCAATGATACACAAGGATTCGAACTATCTCTTGGAATTGCTTGAAAATCTTATTTTCGTGGGAAAGAGCTCCGCGGGGCTTTTTGATAATCTCAATCTTGAAAGTTTTGAGATAGCCGAACTCGCAAAGGATATGGAGGGATTGTTCCTCCACGATGCCGCGGAAAAAGATATCTCCTTCGAGGTCAAACAAGCCGGGGGAACGATAAACTCCGATTATCTTAAGATCAAACAGGTGATATCAAACCTCCTTTCAAATGCCTTCAAATATACCGAAAGCAAAGGGCATGTGCAATTAACATTAAGCAGGCAAGGGAATAAACTGCATGTCTCCGTCAAGGATTCGGGGATAGGAATATCGGAAAGCGACCTGCCGAGGATCTTTGAAAAATTTTCCCGCCTGGAACAATTGGCACATTCTACAAATGGAGCCGGATTGGGACTATATATCGTCAAAAAGAATGTCGAATTATTAGGCGGCAATATACAAGTGGAAAGCATGATTAAGAAAGGATGCACATTCCGGGTGACGATCCCGTGCCAAGAAAGGATAGCGATATGATCGGAAACAAGATTGCAACGCAGGGCGGCAATACAGAAAGTCCCCTTTCGCATGGCTTGGAGGCAGAATCAATGAGCTTCCGGAATGTAGACATTGCACTCAGCAAAGAAATTCGGGACACGGCAGGCACATATTTGAGTCCATTGCAAAATATGAAAAAAAGAATTATAATCTGGTTACAATGCTGAAAGAGTTTATAACCTTTCTGATTTCTGAGGGACAGATACAGGCAAAAGGCCGAAGAGCGCTCACATGGGAAAGATTGGAAGGCCTGCTTTCAGAAGAAAGATTGATCTTCTATCAATCAATATTTTTTGGCAAACCATATTCGGTGAAATTCTCTTTCGGCGATGAGGAACATTCCCTTCTTCGTTCTCACTCGAAGGAATTGTTTATCAACAATCTTATCATTCCCGTAAAGACCGCCGCGGGGCCGGTAATGGTGTGTTATAATTATGGGAAATTAATGGATAATGACGCAATTAATCTTTTTAATATCCCGGAAACCGAGGTTCTTTTAGTACCGGCATCTGAGATCAAAAAGAGATTGAATGAACTCTTTCCGGAAACGATGATCGAATTGAAAGCACCAGAGCTGACCATCAAAGATGTGCGGATCGATATCACCGGTATATCACTGCTGCATTATACTCTGGGACTTCTCAGAAAAAGAACCGATGAGATCAGAATACTTCCGGCAAAGAAAGGGATCACTCTTTCTTTTAACGATATTCAGCGGTATTTTCCAATCCCCTTTTACGCAGTACAATTAAGATTTGAGGCATTTGTGGATTCTCAGAAAAGTTATCCGCCCGATATTATTCCTCTTAAGGGGGGAGGCTACCTTGCATTCTCAATTAATAAGGGAATGATCGGAATATTTAAATGCTCTGTAAAGCCATTTTTGAAGCTGTTCACAGGAGAAAAAACGTTTTTCTATGTCAGCAGGGCAAGTGATATGTGCAAATTGAATATCGAAACGGAAGCGGCTCTGCAATTTAACGAAAGCACACCGCACCATCTTCAGATGCACTTTCTCACTCTGAATGATTTCATTGACCGGCAATTTTCTCAAGGGACGATCATCGGATACTTTTATTCGGAAAATTCTGAGGATATGGAAAGTGTAAAAACTCATTTACGATCTAAGATGAAGGTCTCTTTCAAAGAGGTGACATTATGATCACTCTTGTCTCCCTCTTAAAAAGAACAGTGGAAACCGGAGCGTCGGATCTGCATATTCTTCCCGGAGAACCACCGATACTCAGAGTGAACGGCGAATTAAAGAAGATAAACATGCCTGCATTATCCGAAGTTGAGATTCGCAGACTTCTGATGAGCCTTTTGTCCGATTCACATTCCCTGACACTTAAAGAACGATTAAGCACCGATTTTTCGCATGACACGGATTTCGGGAGATTCAGGGTCAATTTTTTTTACAGCCGCGACGGACTTTGCGGAGTTTTCAGATATATCCCTAAAAAGATCCTTTCGGTAGAAGAGTTGGGATTGCCACCCGCAGTATCCGACCTGACCAAAAGGAAACAGGGTCTCATTATAGTAACAGGCCCCACGGGATCGGGGAAATCAACTTCTCTTGCCGCAATGATCGATCATATTAATTCCACAAGAGCAGAGCATATTATAACTATTGAGAATCCAATTGAGTTCATTCACCGGAACAAAAGATCCATCATCACACAGCGTGGGGTCGCCGAACATACAACCACCTTTTCACAGGCATTGATCGATGCCTTGAGAGAGGATCCTGATATTATTCTGATAGGAGAACTGAGAGACCTGGACACCATTGCTTTGGCGATAACCGCCGCGGAAACAGGCCATTTGGTATTCGGTACACTGCACACCATGTCCGCGTCCAAAACCCTGAACAGGATCATTGATGTCTTCCCCGCGGGACAGCAGAGTCAGATCAGAACGCAACTTTCGGAAACATTGGTCGCGGTAATATCTCAGAAGCTTGTTATGAACATAGACTACAACGGTCGTGTGCCACTGAACGAAATCCTTGTGAACACGCCGGCCGTATCCTCTTTATTGCGGGAGGGAAAGACCTATCAGATACCAACAATAATGCAGACGGGGTTAAAATATGGAATGCAGACCTTTGACCAGGCGCTGGACAAGGCAAAAGGAATGGGTCTTGTTGCTGAAGACCTTATTATGGAGGAATTGTGATGGCAAAGAAAATACTTATCGTTGATGATCAGGAAAATATGCGCTTAATGCTGAAGCTTACCTTTGATGATGAGGATTTCGAGCTTATCGAGGCAGCCACGGGCCTGCAGGCCATAGAAAAAGCGACCGCTGAAAAACCAGACCTTATTATCATGGACATCATGATGCCCGGAATTGACGGTTATACGGCAATAACAAGGATACGCAATGCCCCGGGATTCAAGGAGATCCCCTTTTTCATTATCACAGCAAAGGAAGATAGTAACTTCAAGAAACTTTCAAAGGTCTTCGGAGCAGTATTCCACTTTACAAAACCCTTCGATCCGGAACATATTCTAAAGAAAGCCAAAGAGCTTTTGGTGTAGGATCATGTGGTATACCATAAAGGAATTCGCATCTGTTGAAATTACACAAATGATCTCGGAAAAACTTACCGAATTCAAACAGATCGGCATGGAAGAGATCAAGAGGATCAAGAATCCTGACCTTATACTTTCCATGAACTATCCGAATTACAAAATATTGGAGAAATTGAAGTCGGAAAAAAATGAGGCCTCGATCTATATTATTCTTCTAAAAGGAAATATCACCTCTACTGAAAAATGCTTTTACGCAGAGTCAAATATATTTCTCTTTGATCAGAGGGAGTTCGCGAATGCCGCACTGACTTATACAAAAATATTCGGGAACATTGAGAAGATCCAGCAATTCGTCAGAAATAAAAGCGAGAAGATGATTAAATTCTTTAAAGAAGAAAGGACTCAAGACATGTACAATGAATCCTTCTTGCCATTGATCTTCGAATATCATTATACATTGATCAGTGCCGTCAATAAGTTCCTTAATACTATAAGGGAAAGATTGGAATTGGATCCGCATATGGCTTTGGTGTTTTTAAAAGAAGACACAAAACATATTCTCATTGGAAACACTGGTGAGCTGATCTTAAAAAAGGATTACGACGAATTACCGGAAGATATAGGGAAACTTCAATCTATCTCTGATTTTGATTATTTTCTCATTGACACCAATGCACTTGAAAAGACACCCGAATTCCGATACACGGTTAAGATAAAGAAAAAGAAGATCGAGTTGACGATGATCATCTATTTCGCTTCCCTGCCCCTTCTTGACCGGGAAAAACGCAGTGTACTTAATGATGGCCTTGAGCGTTTGACGGATTTTCTTATTGAATTCGGACTGACCGGAAATGTCAAGGAAACCAGTTTTAAGAGACTACTGAAGATGATCGAGGGCTGGGAGAATACGCATGAAAGGAAAAATCATTCCCGCAATGTTTCCACCATTGCCGAGCATATGGGAAACAGATTAAACCTTTCAAAGGGAATATTGAAAGAGCTGCGCATTTCAGGAAGGCTACATGACATCGGCAAGCTCCTCTTGGACAACGATGATGAAAAGAAGGTCCATCCGCGCTTAGGCGCTCTCATTCTGAATAAATTGAAGGGATTTGACGGTATAGGCAAACTTGTCCTGAATCATCACAAGGGGCAGCGGGGAGAATTCAAGGAACAAGTACTATATATTGCAAACCTCCTTGAGAACTCAATGCGGGGACAAGCAGAATTTGACCCGAAGGCATTGATAAAAGAAGGGATCAAAAAAGAGATCATTGCAGTATACAATTCCAAACTGGTGGTATTTCTTGAGGGATTAAAATATGAATAAAATACTTATTTTGGACGATGAAAAGTTTTTACGCGAGGGAATAGAAAAGATCCTCCGCAAAAAAGGATTTAAAGTCTTCTCTGGGAAAAATGGAATTGAAGGACTGGAGATATTAAAAGAGAATGCTGTTGATATCATTATAACAGACCTCAGAATGCCTGACATGGACGGGGCAGAATTTATTCACACGATCAGAGAGAACGGATTAAGAATACCCGTTATCGTTCTTACAGCTTTCGGAACAATAGAACAGGCAGTAGAAACGCTCAGGGGCGGAGCGAGCGACTTTCTTACAAAACCATTTGAGTTGGATCAATTGCTGAATCGCATCAAAGATCTTCTGCATCCAAAGGATACGAGCCTGACTAATAAAGGAGAAAAGGGAGATATTCTCGGTAATTCACCCGCCATCAAAAACGCTCTCGAGCTTACTCTGAAGGGCGCGCAAAAAGACATCCCCATCCTGCTCCAGGGAGAAACCGGAACGGGAAAAGAGGTATTTGCGCGGGCCATACATCGAAACAGCAAAAGAAGTAAAGGCAATTATATCTCGGTAAATTGCGGCGCCATCGCTCAAGAGTTGATCGAGTCGGAACTTTTCGGATATATGAAGGGCGCATTTACAGGAGCATACGAAGATAAAGAAGGTATCTTTCAAGCAGCGGACGGAGGTACGGTCTTTCTGGACGAGATAGGAGATCTCTCTATGACCGCACAGGTCAAACTCTTGAGATTTCTTGAGAATTCTACTTTCATGAAAGTAGGCGGTACAAAAGAAAAGAAAGTCGATATAAGACTGATCTTCGCGACAAACAGGGACCTTAGATCCCTGATCAAAGAAAAGAAGTTCAGAGAGGACCTCTATTACAGAATAAATATATTTCCGGTATTTATTCCTTCCCTCAGGGAACGCCTGGACGACATTGAGATCCTCGCGAAGAAATTCTTAGCGGAAAGCAAGAGCGGAATGTCCATTTCTTCTGAGGTTTTGAAACTGATGAAAAAGCACAATTGGCCGGGAAATATCCGCGAATTAAAACATTTCATTGAGAGAATGAGCATTATTTCTGATTCAGATGAGATCATGCCCGAGGATGTGCCTCCAGACTTTTTCAATGCGGTCATGCAGAAAGAATATGCCTCTTCAGAACATCTTGGTAAATATATGGATGTGAAAAACAAGGTCGTGCGTTCATTTGATTTTAATTATTTTTCAAATCTTCTGGATTCTACCGGCTGGAATATTAATCAAGCCTCACGGCTTTCGGGAGTGAGCCGCAAAACGATCTATCAGAAAATAGAAGATCTTGAATTAAAAAAGGATCTTAAAACTTAGCAAAAATATCTGGTTCTTCTCCGTTTGAGTTGATCCAATTTGCTGTGATTCAGCGTTATCAGATAAGGAAATCACAATTATATTAAGGCTTGATAAAGCCTTTTCGAAAACATCATTATACCAGTTGCCTTTTGTCATTCTGAAGTTTATCCAACATCTTGGAAAGGTGCTGCGGGATCCTGCGACTGAAGAATCCAGATCCGGGGTGGATCCTTCGGCGATGCCTCAGAGCCTGCCCTAAGTGTATCGAAGGGATGACAGCTCCAGAAGATATCCAATACACAATTGTTAAAACTTCTTAGATTTCAAAGATTTACCAACTTTTTTGGAGAAGAACCAAATATCTTCATTTTGTTCTATCGAAAATGAACATTGCTTTTCCTGACGCTCTCCTTCTTTATACCTTACAACCCTTATGATTATCTCATCAACCGGGCCTTGTATATTCAGATTAATTTCTGTTATCGCTTCGTCGGAAAAGACGGGGATCTCGGAGACGCTTCTTCTTAGACCCTCATTGACTGCCAGAATAACTATCATATCCCAATCCTGTACCTCTTCCAATGTGATCTGAATGTCTATGCCTTCGTCTCCGCGATAAGAATAAAGAATCGTTTTATAGAAAGCCGAATTGTTAAGCAAAATAAATACCAAAGCCAAAATGAGTATGAAGCCCTTATTTCTCATGGTTATTACCTCTATCATAAGTAATGGAAGTTCCGTGCCGCATATTACTACCCATATATTGGGGGAATTCCAATGAGTTGACGGAGACATGTAACCTCAGGTAAACACATTAACCCAGTGGACCCAGGGACAAGTGGGGATAAGGAATTGGGAAATAAATAATGACGCTCCGCAGTGCACCAGCGTACAAGAGCACAAGTGAATAAATACAATGAATAATTGGGAAATGAACAATGAACAATTGGAGATTGGAATAAAAAACTCACAGTGAATATAGGTTAATTGGGAAAGGGAGGATGGTGCGGCGTGTCATCTTGAGTGAAACGAAAGATCCATCCGGTATTTACTTCTTGGGGTTTACCTCACTATTCATTATTCACTTTTCACTATTCATTATGCTTATGCCTAACAACTTATCACCCTATCAACCGTTTCGCTCTGCGAAGCTTAACTTTTGAACGATCTTCTCCACTTCACACACCAAAGGAGCGCTTCTCACAAAAATTCTTCCAGGTCTTCGATACTGTATGGTTTCTGAACAAAAAGAAAATCCCAAACCGATGAAGAGAGGTCATCCGGCAGGAAACTTGTGGTAACAATTATCTTCACCTCACGATCCTTCTTTCGTATTTTTTTAATGAGTTCACTCCCACTTATTATAGGCATATTGAGATCGGTAATTATTACTGAATAGTTTCCGCGAGAAAAGAGTTCGAACCCTTTAAAGCCGTTCTCAGCAGAGTCCACTTTATATCCCTTTGCTCTTAAGATATTCACCATGGAGTCTCTTATGAGCCTGTCATCCTCTACAAAGAGAATCCGACCGCATTTACAGACATCTCGTATATCCTTCATAATGTCCTCCTGGCCCTTTGTTTCTATCAAAGGGTTTTCTATATATGTAATTGCGAGGTTCGTGCCAATGGGGAATTGGATATATTTATAGTAATACTCGCGATGCGCAGAATTGAACTGAGATTGTCATGAGTGTCATGTTAAGCGAGCTTCACAAGGTACAAGCGAAGTACGGGGTGAAAATGGGAAGGATCGTTAAAAAGTTCAAAAGTGAATGGTTGAAAGGTGCACACTAGAGAATTAAGAATAATTGTAGGGGCCGACGGTCGCTCGCGCAGCGAACGATGTGTGAGGCCTATAGAGAAGTGAACAGTGAATAATGAATAATGGAGAAGGAGAACGGAAGCACATCCGAGAAATTTGAAAATATCCGTAAATGTATTATAATACCTCATGGACAGAAGTTATGCATTTTCAGGAGAATTGAGGATCTGTAAAATCAATGGGAAGTTATCTTCCGGTGCAATCGGATCTTGTATAGCCGTAATAATGATCGACATGATCAAGCGGGTCGGGGCTATGGCGCATATCATGCTGTCTGGAAAAGCTCCGGAAAAAGAATCGAATACCACAAAATATACCTGTAATGCCATCTCTGGACTTTATGGTAAGATGATCAGGCAGGGAGCTTCCGATAAAGATATCAGAACCTTTATTTTCGGCGGCGCGAATGTACTTCGCGATAGCAACGCCAACCTACCCGAAAGCAATATTGCTTCTGTCAAATCCTGTCTTAAGGAGTTGAAGTTGAAGATAGAAAAGGAATCAGTCGGAGGGTTTGAGCGAAGAGAAGTTATACTTGACATGAAAGATATATTGATAACTTGTAGTATAGGCGATGCTGGGAAAAGGGAATTCTGGGCATCAAAGCACGGCGGAAACAACCGGACTTAGGGGGTAAAAAGAGTGACTCAACAAACGAAAAAAGAACTTCAAAATGAAATACGAAAACTGAAAAAGCAGATCGCTCAAAGAGAAGAGACAGATCATTCCGATAAACAATTCTCTCCTATGCTTATGCAAGAAACCCTTGCCGAATACGCAATGTATTTATTGGAAATAGGCGGTCAGAGGAATATTTACCAGATCGTTGCGGAAAAACTGAGGTCCGTTGCCGGAAATAAATCGATCGTGGTCGTAAATTCCATCGAGGAAAAGCAGAGAAAGCTGACCACAGAGGGGATCACCGGCGCAGCAAGATCGATTAGCAAAATAAAAGACTTTCTAGAAAAATCTCCCAAGGATATTATTTATGACGCAGATGACGAGAGATTGAATTATCTTAAAGACGGAAAACTGCATGACTATGGAACGGATCTTTATAATATTTTCTTGGGAGCCGTACCGATGGTAGTTTGCAGGGCCATTACTTCATTTATGAAATTGAAAACGATCTACACGATCGGGCTGACGAGGAATAATATATTATTTGGTACGATAGTGATTTTCTCGCTTGAAAAAAAACTATTAATAAATAAGGAAATGATCGAAACGGTAGTGAAAGTCTCATCTCTGGCAATAATGAGACAGCGGGCAAAAGCAAAAATGCACCTTGAAAAGAATAAAGCCCAAATATATCTTGAGACCGCAAAGGTTTTAATGCTGGCGCTTGATAAACGTGGCAATATCACCTTGATAAATCAAAGGGGTTGCGATATCCTGGGATATAAAAAGAAGGAAATGATCGGAAAAAACTGGTTTGACAATTTCCTGCCGGACGATATTAGGAAACAGGTCAAATGGGTCTTTGGCAAACTCCTGAAGGGAGAGATCAAAGAAGTCGAATACTATGAAAATCCCATTCTGACAAAAAGCGGAGAGACCAGATTGATCGCGTGGCACAATTCATATATTAAAAATGAAAAGGGAATTATTGACACCGTTCTCTCTTCCGGAGAAGATATTACCGAACGAAAGCGTATAGAGAATGAATTGAAAACACTTTCCTCCATAGTGGAACAGTCTACTGAGGGGATGGCGCTTGCAGACCTGAACGGTGATCTTATATTTGTCAACAAGGCATGGTGCAAGATGCATGGATACAAAAATTCCAAGACCCTTATAGGCAAGAATCTTGCAATTTTTCACAATAGAGAGCAAATTAAGAATGATGTCATTCCATTCAATGAAAAAGTACGCAAATATGGAACTTATAGGGGGGAAGTGGGACATATCACAAGGCATGGAAAATCCTTTCCGTCTTTAATGACAACCACACTTCTAAAAGACGAACACGGCAACCCATTTGCTCTGGCAGGGATAGCCAAAGACATAAGCGAGCACAAGACCGCAGAAGATAAATTGAAAGAGAATGAGGAAAAACTTACGCAGATCGTTCAGGGAAGTCTTACACCAACTTTCATTATTAACGATCAGCACATTATTACCCACTGGAACAAGGCCTGCGAGATATTGACGGGTGTTTCTGCTGACAAAATGATCGGTACAAAAAAACAGTGGTCGGCTTTCTATACTAAAAGGCGGCCTGTCCTTGCCGATCTCATTGTGGATAATGTAACAGAGCATACGATCGCTAAGGTTTACAAGGATGCCTATGCAGTATCTGTTTTTAATAACAGGGCTTATGAAATTGAATATTTCTTTCCCAATTTGGGCAAAAACGGAAAATGGATATTCTTCACGGCAGTACCTGTAAAGGACAGCAAGGGAAGAATCATCGGCGCGATAGAAACTCTGCAGGATATCACAGAACGTAGGAAAGCCGAGGAGTCAATGCAAAAAAGTGAAGAAAAATTCCGGTTGTTGGCAGAAAATTCCATTGATTGTATCTGGGTATTGGATACAAATCTGAGGTTTACTTATCTTAGCCCTTCTTTAGAAAAAATGTTGGGTTTCAAGCCCGAACAATGGATAGGCACAAAACTCAGTTCACATTTCAGAAAAAAAGAATTCTTGAAGGTCGGCGCTCTTGCTGCCAAAAGCCTTGCTAATTACAAAACCTTCACCAGCACTATTTTCGAAACCAAAATGCTTAACAGCAATAAAGAAGAAGTGGATATTGAGATTTCCGGTAGAATTCTTCTTGATAGCCGAGGGAAATTAATCGGCCTTCAGGGAACAACTAAAGACATTACCAAGCGGAGGAGTGCAGAAAAAGCAATGGTAGAGAGCGAGAAGCATCTGCAAACACTGATCAACGCCATCCCTGACTTTGTTTGCTTTAAGGATGGAAACGGACGCTGGCTCAAAGTAAATGATGCCGGTGCTCGAATTTTCCAACTCGAGGAACTTGATTATCATGGAAAGAGTGATTCCGAATTAGCGGAGCTCAACAGTAACCTTCGAAACACTTTCCTTACATGCAAAAAATCTGATGCAATGACCTGGAATAAAGGTTGTCAATTTTTCGGAGAAGAGAAAATCTCTCAACCCGACGGTGCGGTCCGAGCTTACAATGTAACTAAAGTACCTGTTTTTCATCCGGATGGCGAGCGTAAAGGCATTGTCATTATTGGACACGACATTACCGAGCGAAGAAATATGGAGAAGGCAAAGGAAGCGGCATTTCAACAGATCAAGGCAGGTGAACAGCAGCAGAAAGCTCTCAATCAACAGCTAAAAGCAAGCGAACAGCAACTAAAGGCGAGTGAGCTAAGCCTGCTCAAGACAAACAAGGCATTATCTGAGAAATCACTGATCCTTGAGGAAAAAATAAAGAAAGCAAATTTTCTTTATCATATCTCGCTGCTGAGCGGACAGCACCCCCTGATAATTGATGAGTATCTTCATAATCTGGTAGAGATCATTCCTGGCGTAATGAGGCATCCGAAAAATTCCTTTGTCCGCATCACCGTTTCCGATAAGGAATACATCGGCAAAAGTTTTACCATGACTAGTTGGAAGATTTCCTCTAAAATAAAAGTGAATGACAGTATCGTAGGATTTATCGAAGTAACTTGCAACAAAAACAAAACCGCCCCGGCCAAAGCAGGCTTTACTGTGGAAGACAAAAAACTGCTCCCTATTATTGCTGATTATATCGGCAACGTGCTCACAAGAGAATATGCCAAAGAGGAGATCCAAAGTCACGAAGAAAAGTACAAACTCCTTTTTGACAACAATCCCATCAGCCTGCAGTCCTTAAATAGGAAAGGATATCTTATTCAGGTTAACGATACATGGTTGAAAATTACGGGGTATCGGCGGGAAGATATCATTGGTACATGGTTTGGGGATCTTCTGACCGATAATTATAAGACGGTATTTCAAAATACATTTTCCAAATTTCTTGAAGCAGGAGAAATATCGGGCGTGGAATTCGATATTATCAAAAATGACGGCATGATAATCCAGGTTCGATTTGAGGGAAAATGTCTCTATGACAAGGCAGGGAATCTTACCAGGACCTTGTGCGCATTTTTAGATATTTCTGAAGAGAAGAAAATGAAAGAGGAAGAGCATAAGATCGCTCGACTGGAGTCTCTAAGTGTACTTTCTGCCGGCATTGCCCATGATTTCAACAATTATCTTGCGGGAATATTGGCAAATCTATCAATTCTAAAAATGGAGATTCCATCTGGAAGCAATCTGAATCGATCACTGGCCGAGATGGAAAAAGTAACCTTTGGTGCCAAATCCCTGACCGAACAACTCCTTGATTTCTCAAAAGGAGGAAAGCCGCAGAAGGAGGATCTTGATCTGACAGAACTTCTTAAAAGCAGCATTAGATTTACGCTCAGCGGATCAAATATCAATTTTGTTCACGACATCGCGGATAACCTCTGGGGTATCTCAGGTGACATGGGGCAATTAAGCCGTCTTTTCGGAAATCTTCTTATCAATTCCCAACAGGCGATGCCATCCGGTGGAAAGATCACAATCAAGGCAAGTAATATTAAAATGCGAAAAAAAGAGATCGGGAATTTGAAAAGCGGCAACTATGTATTGATAACGATCAGCGATACGGGCTTGGGAATACCTGAGGAGAATATCCCAAATATTTTTGACCCGTTCTTCACCACAAAGCAAAGCGGAAGCGGTCTGGGCCTCTCATCGGCTTATAGGATCGTAAAACGCCACTTGGGGCATATTATGATTTCATCTATTCTTGGAAAAAGCACCACGGTGAATATTTACCTTCCAGCATTAGGGAAAAAGGTGAAATCTTCCGGAGCTTCGCTTGAACAACTGGGCTTTATCGGAAAAGGCAAGATATTGTTCATGGACGATCAGAAATATCTAAGGGACTCTACTTCGAAGATACTTGATAAATTCGGATTTGAAGTGGTTGCTGTAAAAAATGAAGCTGAGGCAATAAAGGAATATGAAGCTGCCTATAATAGCAATAGCCCGTTCACAGCGATCATTCTTGATCTCACGATTCCCGGTGGAGAAGGCGGGCTCCGGACGATGCAGGAGATACTGAAGATCGATCCGGCTGTTAAAGCTATTGTTTCAAGTGGATATTCGAATCAGACGGTTATGTCAGATCCGAAAAAATTCGGATTTTCAGGCGCGGTAGCAAAGCCCTTCATGATGAATGAGCTCATGAAAACCCTCCGTAAAGTGATCGGGGGTTCTTCAGATAAATAAATAACCTCTCCGCTAATAAACATAAACGAAAACCCATTACTCTACGGGAGGAGATTGGATCCTTCACTACAGTATCTCCTTGATATCCGCTAGAGAATAGGGTTTTTGCAGCAATGCATAATTTCCATTTTTAAGGTCAATATTGTCCTCTGAGTACCCCGTACTGATTATCACTCGAATATGGGGATCCTGCTTTCTTATCCGCTTTGCCAGTGCATCTCCCCTTAGGTTCGGCAGGTCAAGGTCTGTCAGAAGAATGTCATACTCCCGGGGAACAAATTTTCTCATTGCTTCAAGCGGAGATCCATACGAATGCACTGTGTGCCCCAGCCTTTCAAGAAGTAAAGTCATGGGATTTCTTATGAATTCCTCATCCTCCACAAATAAGATACTCAAATGCTTGTTTACATATCTGCCTTTTGTAGATTCTAACTTCTTCTCTGCGGTTTCCATCGAGCAGGACGGAAGCTCGATATAGAACGAACTCCCGAAATCAATAGATGATTCCACACGGATAGAGCCTTTCATGTTTTTTATCATTCCGTAGGAGGAGGAGAGCCCAAGTCCGGTACCGCTCCCCTCCTTCTTAGTAGTAAAAAGCGGATCAAATATCATGGGGAGAACTTCAGAAGATATTCCACAACCGTTATCAGATACCTTGATTGTTACTTCTTGTGCCTTATCAGAGGTGTTAAAGCATTCGATTTTTATACTTCCTGTTTCTTGCTTGAAAGAATCGCAGGCATTCGAGAGCAGATTGAGGATCACCTGAACCAATTTGTAGGGATCCGCATATATGTTCATACACTTTTTCCCGACATCTATATAAAGCCGGCCTTTTGACTTCACCATACTTTCAAAGAGCTTTCGATTCTCCCGGAAAAATAAATGAGGGGACACTGAATTTATTACTACCGGCCTGTTTCGCGCAAAATCCATCAACCGGGATACCATCCTTTCCCCATTCAGTATTGCCTGTTTTATCACCTGGATATTTTCCTGATTATAATTTCTTTCCAAGGCATTGATATTCAGAGAGATGGCGGTTAGAATATTGTTGAAATCGTGAGCAATGTTTGAAGACAAGTGTCCCATCACCTCGAATCGCCGATCAACATCCATCGTTTCGGTTGCAGCAGTATATTCCTTATACAAAATAAATATCCGGGATTTCTCCAATTGGAGCAATATAGCCTCAAAACTTTTTTTACCTACTCTCACAATACTGCTCCAAGGTCGAAACGCCTCAAATGAATCCTTTAAAAGTCTAAAGCTCTCGCTATCAAGGAGAGCCGAAAATGCAGACAGAAAATCGGCATCTTTTGTACAAGGAATACCGACTTGCTGACACGCATCCTCGCTGTGCTGATAGATCTGCCCTGCGCTATTGATAATGAATATACTAAAAGGGAAGTCTGGCGTGATATTCTTTCGGGGAAATTCTTTCTCGGCACGGTTGAATGTGGTCATTATTTCCGCAAGGATAGCAAAATGCGTTAATCCTTCCGGAAGGCCGGCGGCAACCGCGGATTTGAGACAAATAGTGTCATCTTCATATTTATAACAAAAGCTATCCGAACTACTTAGAACCTCTGCGGAAGTTTCTCGTTTGTCGGACTTTCTTTCTATGATCTTTCGTTTATTGGCATTATAAACAATCGTTCCTTCGCTACAATGGATAAGATATTCAATAGGATGCGACCCATTTCTACATGTGATCACCTTATGCAGGGAATTGATAAAATCATATCTGTCCCCAAATTCCCGCTGCAGGCCAAGTAGGGCTTCTAATAATGGTGACTTTTTCTCAATATTATCCATCAAGCATCCTTCCTGCTTCTGAATAGGCTAAATATACCGAATAGAAAGAGAGCAGCAAGGAAAGGAAGCGAATGCAATTCAGAACCCTCAGAAGAAAGGATCACAACACCTGCCATTATTGATATAAAACATGAGATGATACCAAGCATTTTTCCTGTAGCAGAAAATCCACTCCGAGCCGTTTCATTTGGCTTGATGACGGGGATTATCCCCAGAAAAGGCTTCAGATCTTCCACTTTTCTTCCGTCTCTTTTCACATGTGAGTACTCATACGATAAAAAGCCGAGAAAAAAAACGGAAATAGAGATAAAATGGTACACCGGCGAAAAAAAGAAGCTGGTCAATAGGCAAACTCCCACCATCATTTCTCCCAACGCAATCAAAAACAGATGCCCGGCCTGGGACGCAAAATAATGTCTGAACCTCAAAAGAGAATCAATAATAAGGATAAAGCCGAGCACCTTGTACAGCATTTATCAAATCGGTTCGGGACAAAGAATGAGACAAAGGAGTATGCATCCTCCGAGATTATACGTCGTAAGCGTACAGACTGTTGTACAGGCGACTCTGCAGCCCATTGCATCAACATCAATATCTTCAAGAGCCTCAGTATAACTCTGCATAAGGGCGGTTGCGAGGTATATATCCGCGTCGGGATTCAGAATGCGCCATTCCGCCAGTTCCAGAAAGGCAAGGATTTCCTGCTGCTGGTGCTCTGTTTCGATCCATGCCGTCGTATGCGGGAAAAGATCATTTATCAGTTTCTGTCTCGCGCCCGCTGAATTTCCGGATTCCAGCATTCTGACGACCTCCTCCAATTTCCTACGATATGGCTTTACATGATGCTCATTTGTGAATGAGAAATACCCTATTTCAATGAACCCGAGAAGGTCATTGAGTAAATCAACGCCTTCGGGCTGCACAGGAGAAAGCGTGTATTCATCTTCGTTAATATTCTCGCAGCAGTCATCGACTTTGGGATCAAAGACGATCATTCCAACATCGCTTTGTCCGTCTGTCACGGAAAATAATTCCATCACGGGAGCAGGACGATAGCAAATATCTATGTAATTGGAATCTATCCCGGCGCCATTCTGATAATTGGCGGAAGAGATCATAAATCCTGCAGAAGGCTCAAGAGGCATCTCCTCTCTGCCTGAGCAACCTAAAATCATAATTGCAGCAAGTGTAAACAGAAAAAGCATTTTTAGGCAAAAAAACCGGTTCATAAATCCTCCTGAATAATCGGTTATCATTCATCTATGGTTATTTTTAATATTATTCGTAGTCCGGAAGGGGACATCTTCCCGAACTCCATTCTGATCCCATTAGCGCGGAACAGATTGCGGCAAAATGCCAAGCCGGTAGACAGCAAAAGGCTTTTTTCATCTTTCATATTTTTTTCTATTGAGAATAGGTCCGCAAGCTCATCGCAATTCTTTATTGGTGTTCTCCACGAAGGCAGCTCTACACCGATACTGCAATATTCACTCCCTTTATTCAAGGTAATACTAATCTCATTTATACCTGACAAAGACATAAGATTCGGCACGGCAACCTCAAGCAGAGCAGCGAACGCCTGCGAAAAATATTCTGGGTCCAGATTTACTTCCGCTAACGATAAAGGGTGCTCCCATTTAATGAAAATATTTCTTTTCTCCAAGGCATCCCTGTTGTCCTCCACAATTTTCTGTATAAGTGTGGAAAGTTCAACACTTATACGCGACATCTTGTATTCTGTAATGGTTTTTCGGACACTTTCCGTAAATCTTGCCATCTGGGAAAACGAGTGATTGATATTTTCCTTTATTGCGGCTTTATTCTCTTCACCTTCCAATACTTCCAGATTGAGTTTCAACATTGTTAGAAAATCTGCAGAGATATCCAGCATCGCAGAAACAACCTTCTTGATCCTCCTTTCGCAGCTAATGTCATTATTATAATTTCTCTCCGAACCGTTAATCATATTCACTGCGACAATGATCTCAAGTCCCTTTCCAGTTTCGATTCTTGCAAGATGGATATGAGATCGGAATAATTTCCCGCTGAAAGCCATGAATTCTGAAGTAAAATTCACATATGGGACGGGATACTCCG
This sequence comes from bacterium, assembly GCA_023133295.1. Taxonomy (GTDB): domain Bacteria; phylum AUK180; class AUK180; order AUK180; family AUK180; genus JAGLWT01. The sequence continues at coordinate 19,393 of JAGLWT010000067.1, forward strand.
GTCGGACAAACTCCTGAAAATAATTTCTGCCTTTTTCATCCAGCAAAGTAAACAAATTCCCTTCTGTTTCAATGGAGGACGCCCATAGTACACCGCCTTGGATATCTACCCGAAAGGTTCTGTCAGCAATTCTGGATAGTCTCTGAATCATCTGTTTATTTTCTTTAACGGAGGCTTTAAGTTTCTTTCGAAACATAAGTAATCCTCCACCAAGGAATTGAATAAAAATAAGCAAGAATAAAGCGATCCCCAATGAGATATTCTTCCAGAAAACTGATCTTGAGTACCTTAACACCTTATCAGGATAGAGAGTAACCTGAAAAGCGAGTTTATCAAGGATTATTTGTCCCTCATATCCATATTCAATAGGAAAAAGCGTTTTTTCGGTTATCCGTTGGGAGATATATCCCCAGTCCTCGGTCTTCACTTCAAGGGGCATATCTTTTCGGAACCTTATACCGGTTGCAAAAAGTTCCTTGGGGTCCAGGGCCAGAAACATCTGTCCGTATTCTCCATTAGTCACACTCATTATCAAGTAGGCCCTGTTTTTACGAAAGATAAAGGAGGAATCATCCTCTCGTCCCTTTGATTTGGCAAATTTCTCTGATAATAATTCCTCATTCCCGGAGATAAAGGAAAAGCTGCCCGATGAAAAACACACGGCGCAAAGGAATGGATATCTAGAACGCAAAAGCCGGACGGCAACCTCCATCTGTTCGGGTGATTTGCTGATTGTCGAAAATAACACATCTGCGGCGGACTTTCTAAACTGCTCAAGCTCCCTTTTCATGTGAGCAATTTCACTTTTCGCATATTTTGTATTCACCCTTTTGATATAGGATTGCTCCTTATATGTCGATTGAAAGTAAAGAAATACGAACCACAGAAAAGCGGCAAGAACAATCAAAAGTACATTTTTAAGGGAGATTTCTCCATACTTCATTTATCACTCCTTGTAGATTATAGTATTTATATTCTAATAAATCAATTTTTTAATCGGCAGTATCACACAATCCTTAATACAATAATTGTACTGTTCGATCATATTTGAGAAAGCACTATTTCACAATCCCGGTCCTTCCCCATTTCAACTGACACGGCTTTTTATAATCAGGCATAATTAGAGAAAAGAATCATAATTATATCTGTGTGAGGAGAAGTTTATTAACAAAATTCAAACAGCGCGCCCCATTGTTACATGGGGAAGGGAGATGGATCCTGTATAGGTCAGAATGTTTTGAAACCGACCCCTGAATCGCTGACCGACAACCGAACATATTTTCCGGGCTTTATTCCTGCATGTTCTTTTGAATAAAATTCATCGTGCTCTATATTGGCTGTTTCAAAGATCAATGTCCCGCCTTCCCGCATAGCATCTTTTGCATTTGAAGTAAGATTGATCAGTACCTGTTTGAACTGTTCAGCATCTATTTCGATGGGAACAAGTTGTTTTTCAGGGAAGTATTTGAATACTATATTTTCACCTACTATTAGCCTCAACATCTTTTCTATACTTTTCATTATTTCGTTCAGGTCAAGAGGAATAGGGTTCATTATCTGCTTACGGCTGAAGGACAGTAATTGCCCTGTCAATTCCTTGCCCTGAACAGCAGACGCTTTCATACTCTTAAGATATTCAAGGAGTTTTGATTGATTGGAAATATCCATCGCGCCAAGCTCACTCAATGTCATTATGGGGGTTAACAAATTGTTGAAATCATGGACAATACTGGCGACGAACCTGCCGATAGCGTCCATTTTCTGTGAATGAAGCAATTGCTCCTGAAGTTTTATTTTTGCCGAAATATTATGAAAAACACAGATGAGGTGTCGTTTGTTTTTTATGGATTCCAAAACAGAGGAAACAGAATATGTGCAATCATTCTTATCCAGAACAATAAATTCACTACTATTTGATTGGTCATGACTCAGGGGACACATATCGCAGGGGTTTTCTAGTGAAAGATATTTCCGAAAACATTTTGTCCCGAGCAGCGCCTGATACCTGTCCTGAAAGAATTTGCTCTGATATGTGATATTATGATCCGAATCAATAACGGCAACTCCGATCCCGACATCGGAAATACTTCTGATAACTGTTCTCAGTATATACTGCTCCTTATCCAGTTCATTCGCCAATTCCCCTTTGGATGTTTCCAGTTCGGCTCTTTTTTCCCCGATTTGCCCCATCAGAAAGATCATGTAAACCGTAACAGCTGTCAGTGCTCCGAATCGTAAAACATTGCGGAAAGGTATAATACCTTCAGTGTATAAATTATAGGAGTAGATAAAATATGCAAGAAGGAATAATAGAACATACAAGGACTTTTTTCCAAACCAAACGGCCGAAATAAGTACAGGAAAAAATAGAAAGTCACTATCACATAATCGGCTCTGAAAGCATAATTAATATAGAGGGTAAAACATCATGCCGCTAATATTGCAACCAGTGCCACCAGAACCTTTAATTTCTTGATATCCATTTACATCACCTTTTCATCTCGTTACTTGTACAATAATTAGCCGCGATAGTCAATTATTTGCTTGATATCATAATAGAAATTTATATATGATCATCCCCATAGCCATATTGAAATAATGCAACCGATAAAACAGATAGAGGCTGTTAGAACCGGCATTAAGTAAGAAAGGCGTTTATGTTCAAGTAAAATAAGGGTTTTTTCACGAAGTTTTTCACCAACTGCCCATCCAAGCGGAAATATAATCGCCGCGAAGGCCGCCCAGATCAAACCCTCCACAGTGAGAAATTTTACAAAACCACCGGAAACATTGAAAGACAACATATACGGACATGGTTTTACATGCATACCTATAAAGAAATAGGTTGTAGCACCGAGAAAAGCAGCGGCGCCCGCGGTTAATATACGCATATTCACATTTTTTTTCATTCTGCCCATAGTAATGGCGGCAATGGCAGCAAGTGAACCGTATTCAAGCATGACCGCTACGCATGCGTTTGCTTTACACATAAGAGAAACGCCGAGGATCGGAACCACAAGCTGTTTACAAATTACGGCAACCGCTGCCATGACGATAATAATTATCGGTTTTCTGATAATTGCCAGCCCAATCCCGATAATTCCAAAACATAGTCCCACCAAAATAGCTGAAGTATACGGGAAATTTATCTGATGCAGAAATTGCTTACCGGCAACCTCTAACACTCCGCAGACAGCTCCCAAAGCAATTACCGCCAGTAATACGGCGGTTTTGCTTATTTTTTCATCCCTTGGCTTTTGACTGTTTTCCATTTGACGACTCCTTCATATTATCAAAAGATTAATTTCAACCCTGCGAGAAAACTTCTGCCGGACATCGGGCCGTTTCCCTCTTCATAATTCTTATCCGTTATATTATTGACTGATATAAAGAGTTCTGACAGTCCGAATTCAAATATGGTCAGCTTTTGACTGATTCTGATATTTGCCAAGGTGTAATCCCGTGTCATCCTCACATCCGCGCCTCTGTCAAAATAGACCTTCTGTTTACCCACATACATCGCCTGTAAACAAGCGGATAACCCGAAAGAGAAATCATATACAGCGCCTAAATTAATTTTATGGGCCGGTCTTTGACCCAGTTCGCAATCCTCTTCAATATTCCATGCGTGAAGATATGTGTAATTTCCATTTACATTGAATCCTTTAAATATTCTGACATCAATTTCCGTCTCAAGACCGCATATCTGTGACTTGCCTATATTTACATACATCCAGTTACCGGAGGAGTCCTTTATTTGCTCTATCAATTCGGATATATCATTGTTGAAGAGAGAAACATACGCATTAACAATGCCGCTTTTCTGCTTAATTCCGATCTCAGACGCGATCGTCCGTTCAGCTTTGAGGTCAGGATTCCCGCCTGCATGTTCACTGTAAAGTTCTTTCATCCTCGGAAATCTGATCTTTTGTCCGATCGAACCGAAAATTTCGGTATTTTCTGATATACTGTAATGCGCACCTACCTGCGGGGTTAGAATTTGAACCTTCCCCGGGCAGGGCATATCTGCGGATCTCAACGGTATGAACAGATCATAACTGCCGCCCGCAATAATAGAAAAATTATTGCCGATTCCTATTAGATCCTCCATACCGACAGAATAATTGTCAGCTTCATAAGTGTCCCAATCGCCCCAGCCAGGGACGAGAATTGTTCCGGACTTGTTCTTTGCGTTATATTCATTCTCCCTGTGACGGTCTTTTTGATATCTGACACCTATTTTCATTAAATTCCATTCTGCAAGATTAAGGTGCGAATGGAACTCTCCACCAGCTGAGAAGTCATCATACTTTGATCTGTCAAACCAGGATTTACCGCCTGCCGCAACAGTCAAATCCGCGTCATCAATCAATTTGTCTTGGTGTTCAACATAAAAAAGACGCCCCATTACCGAAATGATCGGATTCAATCTCTTTTTTCCAGCAATACTTATTTGCCACTGATTCCAATCGGCAAACCGCCAGTAACGGTTTAATGCGATAGAACACCCTCTTTCCTGACCGAACCAGCTGAATGAAAGATTAGTACTGAGATTTTCATCCGGCACATAGCCGATATTTGCATTAAACGATTGTTTGATATAATCGCTCAATTCCCGTGTTTTTCCGGCTTCTCTGTATTCGGAACTCTCACCGATCCATGGGTCTTCTTTATTAAAATCATCAGACAGCGCGATTCCATCGGAAGCTCTGTAACTATAGCCTAAATGATAGTTGAATCCGCCTCGTTTCGCGCTGTGATTAACAATATAGTTCTGGGCAAAAGGGCCAAGCGAGGCGGTAAGTGCGGTACTGGGTTTTCCCATCCCCTTATTTGTGATAATATTCACTACTCCCCCCATTGTGTTTGCGCCGTATAACACAGAGCAAGCGCCTTTGGTAATAACTATTTTCTTTATTGATTCAACCGGAATTGCGCCTAAATCAACTATTCCGGAGTAGCCTTCATAAGCCGGAACTCCATCAATAAGTATCTTGAGTTCATTCTGGTTAAAGCCTCTGATATTAAGTGAAAACTCACCCTTGGTTGTATTCTGAATATCCGCGCCGGGAATAAGCTCCAAGGCTTCCGCCACGGTCTGAATACCTTTATTTATTAATTCTTCTTCGCTTATCTCATTAATTATGACCACGGGCCTGTCTTGCTTTTTATGGCCATAAACAACTATCTCGCCAAGATCGTATGTCTTGATATCGGAGACACCATTAATTGCAGCCATAATTCCGCACAAGATAAAACATAATAATTGCTTCATTCTTTTCCTTCTTTTTCCTTAAATTCACCAATAAATTTTAAAAATTCCATTTCACCGAAATCCTTGACCTTTCTTTGGAATCGGTCGTATTTCTCTACAAATTTATCCGCAAAAGGTGTAAGTTCTGCTCCACCGTGGTCCTTACCGCCGATCGTCTTGTTCAAAATCTTTTTTCCTAAATATTTTTCAAGGCGTTTAAGTATTCTGTGCGCCTTGGCATAAGACATTTCCATATCCTTTGCGGCTTTATTAATGGAACCGAGCTCTCTGATTCTCTCTAACAGCCAGATAAGTCCAATGCCCATAAATGGCTCCCCTGTATCATTAATAATACTGATCTTCATCCTGAGTTTCATTACCGTTATATATACCTTAATATAACGGTAATGTCAAGTTATTTGATCTGCATGATCGTGTACGCTATATTGTGTAAAGATCGTGTTGCTCTATCCCATTTAAAAAGACCCTGCTTCGTACTTACAGCTCTGTTCCATTTTTTAATCAATACAATTGGCTGTAATTGCATATTACTGGAGAATACGACCTCTATGATATAATGGACTGTAAATTACTTATTGGAACAACAGTCAAGAAAGTTACCTTTTGCCTTCCTCACCATCAAGCACCCGCCTGATAGTATATAGAAAATTATTGGTCTCAAAGGGCTTTTGAAGGAATATGATGTCTTTGTCGAGAATACCCTCGTGAACTATTATGTTCTCGGTATATCCTGACATAAAAATCACTTTGATATCGGGAAAGATCTTCTGAATCTCTACTGATGCCGTCTTTCCATTCAATGTCCCCGGCAGCATGATATCTGAAACGAGCAGATCAACTTGTTTTTTGTACTCTTGGCACAGAGCAACGCCTTCCTCGCCGTTTGAGGCTTCAAGAACTTTGTAGCCAAACTTCTTTAATATTCTGACGGTGGAATTTCTGAGCAATTCTTCATCTTCGATAACAAGCACCGTCTCGCTACCTTTCAGTATTTTCTTCTCCTTCTGATCTTCTTTTACCGTAATGGGTTCCTTAGCGCATTGCGGCAAATATATTTTGAAAGTACTACCCTCTCCTGGTTCACTATGCACACAAATATACCCTCTGCTTTGCCTGATAATCCCATAAACCATTGCCAGTCCCAAGCCCGTCCCCAAGGTGCCCTTGGTCGAGAAGAAAGGCTCAAATATCTTATTCAGTATCTCTTTGTCCATCCCCCTGCCGGTATCACTGATCGACAATGAAACATATTTCCCGGGTTCTATTTTAATGTGTTCCTCGGAATAAATTCCATCGGCCCCAATATTACTTGTTTCAAGAAAAAATGTTCCTCCATTTTGCATAGCATCCTTTGCATTTGAAGCGAGATTGACCAGAGCTTGTTTCAATTTTTCAGGGTCTATCTCAATCCTCTCAAGTTGGTTGTCAAGAGAATATTTGAGTTCTACATTATCACCTACAATGAGTTTCAGCATTTTCTTCATCTTCAATATTGTATCATTCAGATCCAGAGGGATCGGGTTCATTATCTGTTTACGGCTGAAAGACAGCAGCTGACCTGTTAATTCCCTTCCATTCAATGCGGCCGCTTTTATATCCTTGAAATATTCGAGGAGTTTTTCTTCGTCAGAGATATCCAGGATACCCAGATCGCTCAATGTCATTACAGGTGTCAGTAGATTATTGAAGTCATGAACAATGCTGGAAACAAATCTGCCAAGTGCATCCATTTTCTGCGAATGGAGCAGCTGCTCTTGAAGTTTTACCTTCGCCGTAATATCTTGAAATACACAAATGACCGATTGTTTCCGGGAAGAAGTGTCCAATAATGATGAAATGGAATATATGCGGTCTTTTTCATTGGGAGTTATAAATACACTCCTATTTCGATGGTCTTCGTTCAATGGGCACATCTCACACGGTTTCTCCAAGCCCAGATAAGTTTGGAAACATTTTTTCCCTACTGCTTTTAAATGCTTGTCCTTGAGAAAGCCGAGATGGTATTTGATATTGTGTTTGGAATCGATCAGAGAAAGTCCGATCTCGACATCAGAAAAACTATCACTGATATTTGTCAATATGCGCTGTTCATCTGCCATTTTCGTGTTCAAATTTTCTTCTGATGATTGCAAGTCAGATGTAGTTTTTTCAATTTTCCCCATTGCTGTATACATGAAGAATGTTACTATTATCAACAGACTGAATCTTGAAACATTCTGCCAATGGATGATCCCGCCAATAAATAGATTATGCGAGTATATAAAATATCCCAGAAGGAATACTAATACAAAGAAGGATTTCCTTCTGAACCATATGACGGAAAGCATAATAGGGATAAAATAGGAATTTACAATAATATACTCAGCTTGAAAAGTAGAGTTAATGAACGAGGTAAGATAACATGCAATAAGTATGGAAGTCAGAAGAATCAGTGTCTTTATTTTATTCATGCTCATAAATATCTCGGTCAAAGGATTATACAATTATTCTATTAGCAAGTCAAAGTACGCAAAGTGTGGCATATGATGTCAAGAAGATAGTTAAAAAGTTGAAATGTTCAAGGTTATGCTTCGCAGAGCGAAATGGTTGATAGGGTGATAGGTTTATAGGTAGAGAAAGATGGATTCCTCGCTTTCGCGGGAATAACCGAGGACAGGTTAAGCTCTGTCCCTACAAATATACTGCAATTATTCATATTTTATTACCCCCTTGTGCGCTGGTGCACTGGTGCACTGCGTAGCGTGTTCCACTAGGTCACTGCGAAGCGTAACTTTTGAACAATCTTTTTTCACCTCACGCTTCTAAAAAGGAAAGGCCCCCGTTTCCGGGGGCTTTTGTGAAATATAGATAGGGAGGGGTGTTATTAAATTATTGGCTGCCAGACCGCTCTCTCGATATTTGAGATACCCAGTAGCTTGCCCCCGAAATTATAGAAAGCCGCCCTATATTCTACTGCGTCTCCGTACTCAACAAGGTATTCTATGATAGCAGATGGCTGATTACCCCCAAAGAGTTTTGTATTTGGTGCCATGTATCTTGCGAGGATGGTCTTAAATGCTCCCCAAACAGTAGTTCCTGAAGAAACCCAATCATACCTTCTATAAATAACTACTTTAGCAGTACCTGCAGGTATTGAAACACTCAGGATTACTTCCATAGTGAGGTCGTAACTTACAGATGAAGCTAATAGATAATTGAATACGCTTGTATTTCTGGAAACAGAATCATTACTTGATGAGCTGTTCTGATCTCCAGAATAGTATCCTGCGTAGCCATCAACATAGCCATTGTAATTGCCGTCATAGTCAGAACCGGCAGCGAAAGCAACAAGTGAAACAACCAAAGCAAGCAAAAGCACAAATCCTTTTTTCATAAGATCCTCCTGTGTAAATTTTTGTGATTTGTAAAAGAGCACCTTTATACATACCCGCTTCGTGCCAATCCCGGCATTTCCATTTATTACTGTCATATTGGACTTTTTGTACGGTCGCAATTTTGATTTATATCTTTACATGTTACCTTGGGGTAACGCAAGCACGGAAAAGGTGATAGGGTGATAAGGTGATAGGTTTGTAGGTGGGCGAAGAGAAAGGAAGAAATGAACTATGGGGAAAACACAAGAAGCAAACACCGGATGGATTCCTCGCTTTCGCGGGAATGACAGAGTGGATGGATCTTTCGTTTCACTCAAGATGACAGCCCTCTCCATTCTTCCTTTCCTCACTTGTGCCTTGTGCACTGCTCAGCGTAATTGTTCATTTCCCAATTCTTCATTGTATTTTCCCACTTTGCACTTCACACTTCACACTTTCTTTTGCACTTACTACTTGTGTACTATCAGTTATCTTTTGCAGAATTCTTTCAATGTGTTATAATACCGCATGAATAATTGGATACTGATAGATGAACATCAACCGGAGCAGATTTCCTTAGAGAAGAAGATCGAGGATTTTACTGATTTCATCTCAGATTTCGTAGGTGATGCTATTGTTTTTTCAAGACACGACCCTGAATCTTCTTCAAAACTGCTTCCCGGATTATACCGCTCTAAAGACGGCAATAAACTTTGCCTATCATTCGAAGAAGGGAAGTTAACCGGGCCGAATAACAATAAAGCAAGACAAATATTTGAGATGTTGGCAACCACGAGAAATTTCCTTACCCTTTCTTTTAGCGAAAGGCTCTTTAAGGATAGTGAGACCCGACAGTCCTTTACTTTTCTAGGTATGATGGTGCGCGGACTTGGACACGAGATCAATAATCCCCTCGGGATCTTGGCATCTTATATTCAATACCTTCAATTGGTGGAGGAAGACCCTGAGAAGACCGAGATACTCCGGAATATGCTGTCATCCGTTTTTCGCGCCAGTGATATCGTGAAGCGTATCTCAGCATTTGGACGATCCGACGCCAGCAAAGAGATCTTACAGATAGGAGAGGAGCTTAACGGTTGTCTTATCTTCTTTGAACAGATCCGAAAATACCGCTTTCCGGATATTGATATCGAAATTGCTACAACAGAAGATTTCGGGATCTTTGTAAATAGGCTTGAATTTCAGGAGATCCTTTTCTCTATTCTCTTCAATAGTTGCGAGGCATATGAAGGCAAAGGCAAGATTCTCATCACAACCGAGACATATTCTGATGTTTTTTGCAAGGTGGGCATATCCGATCAAGGTAGCGGCATATCTTCAAATAACTTACCCCTGATAACCATGCCCTTTTTTACGACAAAGGGGAAGAACGACGGAAGAGGGCTTGGACTTACAATTTGTGAATATCTCTTAAAGAGAAATGGGGGAGAAATGGTTATCACTTCAACAGAGGAAAAAGGTACAGAAATTCAAATATTTTTTCTAAGGGGGGATTCAAATGAAAATTCTATTAGTTGAAGATGATGAATTGATGCGTGATAGTTTGGAAAAGCTCTTGAGGATCAACAAACATGATGTGGAATGCGCACAAGACGGACAGGCAGCATTAAAAATACTGGAAGAAGCCGAGTTTGACCTTATGATAACCGATCTTTTAATGCCAGAGCTTTCAGGACATCAGCTGATAAAACTATGCAGAGAGAAATTTCCTGACCTTCCAATAATAGCGATGACCGGATATCTGGAAGAAATCGGCAAGTTAGATAAAGACGATAATAAACCGGATTATTTCCTTCAGAAACCATTTAAATTGGATGAATTAGAAAAGATAATCAAATCACTAAAGAAATCTTGAAGTGGCTCTTAGAGACAAGGAGCTGAGGAAACAGTAAAGCACGAAGTGTGAGGCATTAAGAAGTGTGAAGTGTGGTGTGTGAGGTGTAAAGCGAGGAGAACAAAGCAATATCCACATCCGTAACCGGAAAATCGTTATTTCGATTAAATCAGTAATTCTCCTGTTACAATCATATCGCGCCGTACCCCAAACAAGATATGGGACAAGCTTCGCAGTGCACCAGTGGACCCAGTATCCCAGTGGAACATGGGATGGAATGATGGGATGGTAAGGTGAATAGGTTTATCTGTGGAGAAAGAGATTCCCAATCCGGTTGGAAATGACAAGAGAGAGAGAGGATAACATTCAAAGATGTGTGGAGAATGTTTCCGTGTGATTATGTGATCTGATTCAAAATCCGGCAACAATGGCTGAAGCTATTTTGTTCCGTGTTCAAGGCGCGAGGAGCGCCGCATACCCGCAGCGGTATGTAAGTAATTAGTGCTCTGATCCATAAAGACGTTAACAATGACTGACGCTATTTTACTCCGTATTCAAGACGCGAGGAGC
>JAGLWT010000068.1 GCA_023133295.1 bacterium
TACCGATTACTTCGCTAATAAACCTCCTGATTTCAGCAACTGCCTCCCTTGAGCTTTGTTCAGAAAATGTAGGACTATTTGTCTCAAATTCCTTTCCAACAACGAAGCAGGCTTCGGACCAATCCACATCCAGGCCATAATGGAATTGGACATTATCTATCACCACATCATTTTGATCTAATGCTGTAAAATCAATCACCATTCCGTGTTTTGAAGAAGGATACCATTGAATATCCTTTGTGTACTCTCCTGCTTTTACTGGTAAAGTCTTATTATGAACACTTATATAGCCAAGACCTCTTTCAATGGTATAACCACTAATATCCTTCATTCCTTGAGCACTATAGGTATATCTACTCGTAGTAACTTGCTCATTTTGGGCATGTCTGAAAATGGAAATCGTAACTTCTCTAAGGCCGTCAGGATCAATGTAAATTATCGGGTTATTTAATGTATAAATCCACTTATTCAGGCTTTGAGGATTGGGAAGCTCACCCTTCACCACATCCGGTTTCATCCATCTGCCATTGTTGTAGTCCAGATACCTCGCACCGAAGTAATCAAGGTTGCTTTCTGTATCTCGCTCCTTTCCAGTGAAGTTGTATCTATTGGGAGATTCAATTGACTTATCTCTTCTTTGATTTGATATTTCATCCCCAAAAGGCCCGAATAATATCTTCTCTGTCCATTCTCCATTAGTATCTGTCAATAACACATTATTCCCCAAGATATCCTGGTGAAATATCTTTTCGATAGATACTGTCCCGTCTGAACTGAATTCTTTGCTGTATAACTTTTTGCCTAAACCGTAATAAAACAGGCTCTTCTTGCTCAAAGTATCATCATTATGGATGGTTAGTTCCAATTCCACTTCGCTCCCTTCATAATGATATAAAGTTGAATTTTCCTCTTCCAGCACTACCGCAGTTGTGCTGGACATTTCAATAAATTCTGTCTTTATATCAGTCCCTACCTTCTATCGAACAGCAAAATACGACAAGCCGGCAGCATATGTATAGAGGGAATACTTCCTTTTCGTTTTCAAATCTATCATAAGCAAATTAATGGCCTCCCTTCCTAAATGGGTTGCTCGCCATCTAGCACAGATAATATAGTTCCCATCTGGTGTGATATCAGTAATTCCTATTAGTTCGGTGTCTGAATATGTAAACAGGCAAGAACGGGTTTTCTTTCCGTTATAAAACAATGAGATTTTTCCTGTTTTATAATTGAGTTTCCAGATGGATGAGTTATCTTTATCAAAAAATATAATTTCAGAATCACTAACAAATAGAGGGTTTCTGATTGTAGTGCTTAGAGGTCTATAGTTTCCTTTCAGTCTTCTTCCTTGAAAAACCACCTGCATTTCCTTCTTCTCCAGATCATATATAATAATCTCATTTCTACTATAATAAAAACCAAATACAATTTTTGTATCATCTTTATTCCAATCTGAATAAGATGGTGAAAGGCCTTTTGAATCTGGAATGTAATGTTTTTCCCCTGTTTCAAGTGTTAATATATAAAGTCCATCACCGTGATGGAGATAATAAAATATCTTATCCCCCTTATTTGAAAATTCAATGTGTCGATCAAAGCTCTCTTTACCAAGATCGAAGGTATATAGAACATCATTGGCCAAATTTACTATATACAAGAAATTATTTAATTCTTCGTCAACAATAACAAAAGCCACCTTCCCATCGTAAGAGATATCCTTTAATATCACTTCACAATTTTCTATCGGAGCTATTACTCTCAAGAAATCTTTGCATCTATTTTTTTCTGTCATGATTTTTATATTCTGTTCATCACGGTCATCTCTGAAATATA
>JAGLWT010000069.1 GCA_023133295.1 bacterium
TATATTTCAGAGATGACCGTGATGATCAGAATATTAAAATCATGACAGGGAAGAACAAATGCAAAGATTTCATGAGGGTTCAAATTCCGATTGGAACTGGTGAAGTAGAGCTAGAAGATATCTCATCAGATGGAAAAGTCGCTTACGTTTTGAAAAATGAAAAATCTGAACACCATTTACACATTGTCAATAGGAATAATGAAATAGTATTTTACAAGAATTTAGGGTACGGAAAATCATTTTCTTTCGTACGTTTTTCTAATAAAGGAGATAAAATATTATATTATTTAAAAGGTGGGGATGGAATTCATATATTTACTTTTTCTGCTGCTGAAGATTTTATAATCCCCAATTCAGAGGATTTATTTCCAATTCAATTTGACTGGAATTTCAATGATTCGAAGATAGTATTTGGATTTAGCGAAAACAGAAATGATATTCTTATGTACGATTTGGAGAATAAAGAATTAAAATGTATATATGAAGGCCGAGAATTAACAGGAAGATTTAAAAACAAAAACACTAGCATACGTCGTCCGATTTTCTTTAATGATTCTGAAATATTATTTTTTGACAGAGATAATTCATTTATTTGGAAACTGAATTTCGAAACAGGAGAAAAATTATTATTCTATAATGGCAAAAAGACCCGGAGTTGCCTTGTTACATACTACGATACAGAACTCTCAGGTATTAAAGATATTACCACCGATGGAAAGTATCTGATTTGTTCAAGGTGGAGGGCATTCCACTGGGGGTTGGAAACAATAAATATAGTGCTAATTGATATAGAAACCAAAAAGCGGTATTCGCTCTACACTTATGCGGCAGGATTGAAGTATTTTACTATCCGATAAAATAAAATTCTAAGTAGTAAAAAGGGAATACAGAGAAGCCTAGAATAAGATGCGGGAATGAGGTTATCAAAGAAGGTGTATGATCTGAAGACAGGAATCCTTAATGAAAATGATTCAATCTTGTATTTATATGAGGGATCAGAAGTGGAATTAGAGTTTAGCATAAAAAGTGACGGAACATTATCAAAGAGAAGCCTTTTCTATTATTCCATGGGCAAAAAGCTCTGTGTGAATGAGTTTGATCCCGACGGACCTGGATCTTTAGAAAAGTTTTTTCACCAGGACATCCTCGGAAACAATATTCTACTAACCGATACTAGCGGAGATTATCTGGAAAAGACATTGTTCGGTCCTTTCGGAGACATTATTTCAGAGCGGAGAAGAGGGAAATCGATCCAATCTCCCAATAGATACAATTTCACTGGAAAAGAGAGGGATTCTGAATCCGATCTTGATTACTTCGGTGCTCGTTACCTTGATTATAATAATGGGAGGTGGATGAAGCCAGATTTGATTTCAGTTCGTGTATATAATCCACAAACATTAAATAAATATTTGTATTGTATTAATAATCCCGTGAATTATATTGATTATCTAGGATTATTAGAAGAAAATTATGAAGGTGAAGCCGATTATATTTTTACTAGTCCAATTATTGTAAAAGATAAGTATTTGTTTCATAGTCATTTTAACTTAGCTAATACGGGATTAGCGGGAGACGAATGGTCATTGGAATATGTTGAGAATTCGCTGAATGACATACTAAACAAGTACAAGTCAACAGTAAAAACCAATAGGAGATTTTATGCAAGTGTTCTTAATTATCTACGCTTTAGTCCAATTGGGTTTTTTATGCCATTCCCAGGATTTCAAATGGATACATTGGACCTTGTATTAGACATCGATTCCTTCTTTGGTGGAAAGGACGAATTCTGGGGATCATGTACTGAATGGAGTGATTTAATATATTATACTTTGGATGATTTTATTGAGGAAAGTGGATATTCAAATCAATGGGAGGTTATTCAAGTAAGGCAAGTGTTTTTTGAGATTCAATCTATAGGTTATTCCATTGAGCATAATTTTGTTGTACTGCAACCGATAGGTACTCTGGATTGGAAATCTAGTAATAGGAGTTTTGTATTAGATCCATGGTATAATCAAAAAGCTGATATTATGCCGAATGCTCTTTTTTTATCATATTTCTATCATATATTTGTAACTGAAGGGAATTGATCCAATAGGAGGACTTATGAATAAGAAATATAGTATTATTCTGATCATACTGCTGATTATTATCTTGGGGATTTTGTTTCTTCCAAGAAATTCAAAAATTACTACGGATGAAGAAATCGAGAGTATGAAAAAGGAAGCAGAGGAGTTTGTCTTATTAATGATGAATGGAGAATACAAAGCTGCGAATGAAAAAATAATACTGGGGAAAAGGAAACTAATAAAAGCAGAAAAGATTGAGACAAATTGGAGGGAAATTACTAGTCAATATGGAGAGTTGAAAAAAATATCAAGAATGGAGTATTTCCGTGGAAGTTTAGCAATACTCATTCCTATAAAAAGAATTCATGTCATTTTGGATTTTGAAAGAGGAAGGATGTTCATGAATATTTATTTTAATAATGACAATAAGATTAGTGGTTTTGGGTATGGCAATTACGGTTATAAGAAACCAAGTACCTGAACAAGTATGAGTGAGAGGGATCCAAATTTAACTTATCAAGATATTTTAAATGCGATTGAAGCGCAAGAATTTACAGAGAAATGCTTGGATGAATTTAACCGATATAATTAAGGAGAGAAAAATGAAATTAAAAGAGATTATAAGAAAAAGTATTTTTATTCTTCTATATCTTATTCTCTATGTCACAACAATATTTTTTAGTTGGGCAATTATTGATGGGGAATCCCTATTCAAAGTGCATATGATTGGAAAAATACCGGGATTAACTAAACTGATTTTATCACTTAATTCGGTTATTGCATTTATAGGTAAATACTATTTTATTAATTTAGTAATATTTTTTGTTATTTACTATTTAATTGAAAAAATGACAGAACGCAAATATTTATGGCACCTAACATTTTTCATAAGCATTGTAATTTTAATGTTACTGTATTTATTTGGAACAGTAGAAAGTTATATTATGTGTTTGTTGTGAGAAGGATATCACCTATTCGGATTTCTTTCCCGATCTTTGGACAAAAATTGAAAATTCCATTGACGCTGCAAGGAAATCCGAATTGACATACTTCTTTGATCAATATGGACGATTTACGAACAATAAAGTAAAAGTAGAAGACGGACAATATATCGAGAACTCGGTGACTTATGACGAGATGGATAGAAAAAGCACTTACACCAATCCATTGGACGGGATTTCAAGGTATTCGTATGATGGTCTTGGCAGAATAATCAAGGTGACAAACCCCGACGGTACATTTGCCGGTACAAAGTATATTGACGGTGAGAATGCTGTAGAGGTATACGATGAGAATGGACACAAAATAAAACACTGTTTCAACGCGTACTCAAAATTAATAAAAGTCGATGAATATGACGAGGATAACCTTATTTATGCAACTTCGAATTATACTTATGATGTACTTGGAAATCTTCTGAAGGTAAAGGATTCCAATGCGAATCATTCCATCACCCAGTATTATTATGATACCTTCGGTAGAATCCGCGCCACGGATCAGCCCGACAGCGGCAGGACATACTACAGCTATGACAACAACAATAACCTTATCTGGCAGAAAGACGCGAAAAACCAGGAAACTGATTTTACCTATGATGAGTTGAACAGGATGCTTCAGATCGTCTATCAGGATGGTCACACGATAACAAATGAGTATGACAGCGCATCAATCTCAAACGGCATTGGAAAGATATACAGAACGGATAAGAATGTAGGCGGGCAGATCACTGAATCCATTATCATTAATAGCTATAATGTTACAGGCCGACCCGACAATGAAGAGTATCAAATACCGGTATACAATATCAATACCGTACATGACTTTACTTATAATCTTGCGGGACAGGTAACAAGAAAGACCTTTGCATACAACACAGAATTGTTAAAAGATCTTTCGTTTTTTTATGATTTTGCGGGAAGGATTCTGAATACATACGACAATATTGAAAGCAAAGAACTCGTGAATTATAAATTTAACGATCTTTCTCTTGTGACTAAACAGAACAATTTCAATGGCACGAGTTCGGAATACAC
>JAGLWT010000007.1 GCA_023133295.1 bacterium
GGGCTGAAGCTCTTTTTCTGTCTTCTTCGTTGCTCGTTACTTACATACCGCAGTGGGTATGCGGCGCTTCTCGCGCCTGGAATACGGAGCAAAATAGCATCAGCCATTGTTATGGTATTTATGGAACAGTACACTCGTGTATCTCCCGCACAGACCCTTTGCCCGATCTTGACCGCAATATCGCTTAGATGTGCATAGTAGAAATAGGCCTGAGAGGATGGATCAAATACCCAGATATAATTTCCTCCCCGGCAATCGTTTTGCTGACTCCAATTGGTGTTGATCCCCACTATTACACCTGAGGAAAATGAGAGCACAGGCGTGGCTTTGCCGGTGTTATCATCCAAGCCGTCCTGATCGGAATCCTTGATAAATATATCGTGGGCGGGATGTCCGGTATGAGTATCTCCATCGTAGAAATCGTATTTTCCCGGAATATATCCGCTTCCCGAACTTCCCCCGATGTCCTTTATCCCATAGCCGGAAACAGGAAAGGCTTTGTCATTATTTGAGCAATGCGATTCCGTGGAGAACTCAGCGTGAAGTGTTTTGATCTTTGCAAGAGCGGCCTGTTTCGATATCGTTCCGTCTCTGATGTCTCTTTGAAGTGCGTCCCATTGCTGAGCGGGATTCCCACCGCAGGAGAGCATGGAAAAAATCGACAAAATTAATAATATCTTCTTCATGTGGGTATTATAGCATAATTTGTACCGTCACACAGCTTGGGGTGTGTGACATGTGAAGTGTGGTGTGTGAGGTGGGTATGCAGCGCTCCTCGCGCCTTGAATACTCTACAAAATAGTTTCAGCCATTGTTACCGTCTTTATGAATCAGAGCACTTGCTACGCTTCCTGTCAACTCTTTGTTTGGTACTTTTGCACCGGGACAGACGAACGCCTTTGGCGTACGACATGTCCCATATCTGACTTCGCTCCGGCGTGATATGATTGTAACAGAATAATTAATGGGGTAAACGAAATAACGATTTTTCGGTTACGGGTGGGAATATCGTTTCAGAGCATTCAATAAAGGACTTGACAAAGCACATATTTTATGCTAATGTAGTCCAGTAACGAAAATGTAGTACAGACTACAACGCGGAGGTTATATGAAAAAGATTATTTTTTTAACAGTGCTTTTTTTGGTTGCAGGCTTTGTTTATGCGAGACAGGATCAGGGATTCTTAAGCGGAAAAATAGTAAGTGAAAAAAGTGGAAAAGCCGTTTCAAACACAAGAATATTTGCAGATGATTCCCTTGAGTACACACTTTCGGACTCAAAAGGTGAGTATTTACTTATCTTGACACCCGGTACTCATAAGGTAACGATAAGCAGGGCGGGATATCTGTCGGATTCCTTTGAAATTGAAATAGTTTCCCGAGAAATATGTGAGAAGAACCTAATGCTTAAAAAGGATATTTTCGGCCACGAAACAATAGTTATAACTGGAACAAGGACATCAAGGCACATTAAGGACACACCGATAAAAACGGAATTGATAACATCTAAGGAGATAGAAGGAAAAAACGCTGCAAATCTATACGAGGCCCTTGAGGGAAATGCAGGGCTAAGGGTCGAACAACAATGTTCCTACTGTAATTTCTCAATGGTCAGATTGCAGGGCCTTTCCGGGGATCATACCCAAGTACTAATAGACGGTGAACCCATATATACCGGACTTGCAGGAATATACGGCCTTCAGCAAATCCCAGCAGCATTGATAGAAAGAGTGGAAATTGTAAAAGGCGCAGGTTCGGCGATGTATGGAAGCAGCGCTATCGGAGGCACAATAAATATCATTACGAAAAATCCTGTCGGCCAAAAATCAAAGATAGGTATGGAACTTGGCACGGAAGGCACAAATAGATTCAGTATAAATAGTACGCTAAAATATAACAATTGGGGTCTGGCGCTGTTTGCCCAGAAAGATGAAGCTGGCGAGATCGACGATTCCGGAGACGGATGGCGGCAGAAGCCGGATGGAATATCGGATAGGACGAGAAACGACAATTTTTCCGCAGGATTCAATTTAAAAGGAAACAATGTATTCTTCGGAAAGGATTCTATAACAATAAGCGGACAAGCAATTAATGAATCCAGAAGGGGAGGAGTTCTTGAAACGATCGAGAACCCCTTTGCCGAAGCATCTGAACACATTATAACAAACAGGTATCAGATGCTGTTGAAATATCAAAAATACTTCACCGACAAAAACATGTTCTCGCTTTCATTCTCAGGGGCGGTTCACAGCAGGGAAGCTACAAATGATACTTTCCTCGGCGATTATGCGGATACTCACGGCGGAGACTATCCCACTATTGATCTGATGCAGCCCTACAAGGCGAAGGAAGAGACTCTTGTGGCTAATCTGAACTACTATCATATTATCGGCAGTCAACACCATCTGCTTACTGGAATCCAATATAACTACGATTATCTGGAAGAGTCCGGTAAGTATGTCATCGTTGATCCCTCATCACCTGATTTCGGCGAGGATTATCTTTCAATGAGTAACAAAAAGGCCGATGAGCTTGCTTTTTTCCTTCAGGATGAATTCCATATAAGCAAAAGGTTGGAACTTGTATTTGGTGGAAGGTACGATATGCATATTTCAAAAGACAAATTCGGCGGATCCGCGGATGTCGCTAATATTGAAGATGTTTGGCTGAATTATGATGAAAGTGCGTTTAGTCCTAGAATGGCATTAAGCTATAAGACAACGAATCTGAATATAAGGGCAAGCGTTGGAACAGGCTTCAGAGTACCGTTCGGTTTCAGCGAGGATATGCATCTGTGCAGCGGTTCTCCAAAAATCAACAAGCCTGAAGGCTTGAAACCGGAGAAATCTATAAGTTATAATCTGAGTATTGACTATTCATATGGTAGTCTAAACTTAGGAATGAATTTTTTCAGAACCGATTTAAAGGATACTATAGGCTCGACCGAAGCAAGCAGTGAATCGAAAGCTCTCGGTTACGATTACGAATGGGAGAATATAGATCGTGCGTACACACAGGGTGTTGAATTTTCAACACGATTCAATCCTCTGAGGAATTTCGGAGTGAATGCCAGTCTCGCCTATACGGATGCAAGATACTCGAATAGTAGAAGTGATTGGTCTTCTTCGGAATACGCAGATGTAAGCAAATACATATCCAGAGTTCCTGAATTCACTTCAAACATACAATTCTCCTACGACAATGGCGATTTCTCAGTATTTCTAAACGGGAACTATACAGGAAGGATGTATATAGATTACTATGAAGAAGAGGATCCCGAATCTCCAGGCAGCAAAATTCTGCATACACCCGATTTCTGGGTGGTCAATTTGAAAATTTCAAAGAAGATATTCAAGAGTTTAAAGGGATATATGGGTGCAAAAAATCTGTTTAATTATATCCAGCCCGAAAAGCACAATGACGATGCTGCATTTATGTATGCTCCGTATTACGGCAAACTTTTCTACTGTGGGGTTGAACTCAATTTCTAATTGATTGTGCTGTGCATAGCGTGTGAGGTGGGTATGCTTTGCAGTACCAAAGCGTTCAAAGTTCAAAGGTTATGCTTCGCAGAGCACAAGCGCACACGAGCACAAGTGCACAAGTGCAGAGTGAAGTAAGAGAAATGGATGATAGGGTGATAAGAGCACCGGAGCACAAGCGCACACGAGCACAAGTTGATAAGAAATAAGAAAATAGTTTGTAGGTGGAGAGAGATGGATCCTTCACACAAGGTTCAGGATGAGATTCAAAGAAGTGTGGAGAATGTTTTCGTGTGATTCTATACCCATTCTTCCGCCACCCTCCCAGGTGATCTGATTCATAAATAGGATGACAATGGCTGATGCTATTTTGTTCCGTATTCAAGGAGCGAGGAACGCCGCATACCCACAGCGGTATGTAAGCAACAAGCAACACAGAAGACGGAAAAAGAGCCTCAGCCCGAAGGGAATATCATCTTTGGTAAATTTCTTCCTCTCGCTTCGCTTATGTACCACCAAGGGTACACCGCACTCATTGTTCATTGGAATTGACTCAAATCTAAACATTCCATTGTCATCGTATTTATGAATCAGAACACTATTCTCCAGGGACGGAGGTGGTGAATTTTTCAACCCACTTATTTGTCTAAATTGGATGTATTAAGTTAAAATATTCAACCTTCCGTCCCGTAGGCTGATAGCTCCGGCGTTCTATATTTGATACGGGTAAATTAATGATAAATACGAAATAACGATTTTTCGGTTACGGGTGCGGATATTGTTTTCGTTTTTAATTCTTGAACATTTCACTCTTTATCTTTAATTGTCCATTTCTCTATAACTTATCAACCTTGAACTTTTGAACATTTGAACTGTCTCTTTCACGCTACATGTGAAAGCTGGTGCCGGGAACAGGAATCGAACCTGCACAGGGTTGCCCCCACATGGTCCTGAACCATGCGCGTCTGCCAATTTCGCCATCCCGGCAGCCAAGAACCATTATAACAATTTTCTTGTGTCAATGCAATTGATTTATTTCACATTTGGAAAAATAAACTCTATATGGTAGAATTTCAATTAAATGAGGAGCAAGATGCGCAAGATATCAGATTTCCGTTCAGATACAGTTACCCGCCCGACAGAAGAGATGCGAAAAGCGATGTTCACCGCAGAGGTCGGTGATGATGTGTGGGGCGATGATCCCACGGTCAAGAAACTGGAGCAAATATCAGCAGAGCTTCTGGGCAAGGACGAAGCTCTTTTTGTACCATCCGGCACGATGGGAAATCAGATCGCACTCCGACTGCATACACATCCGGGTGAAGAGGTTTTGCTTTCCGAATCATCTCATATTGTTCAGCATGAAGTGGGCGGCCTGGGTATCAATGCCGGATTACAGGCCATTACACTGCAGAGTGAAATGGGGTATATCGATTTGGCCGAGATCGAGCGCAGGATAAGGCCCGAGGATGTCCATTTTCCAAAAACCTCACTTATCTGTATTGAAAACCCGCATAATGATGACGGCGGTGTTGTCTTGAGCCTTGATTATTTAGAGAAACTCTGGGCATTAGCGCAAAAGTGTTCTTTGAAAGTCCATATGGACGGAGCGAGGATCTTCAATGCCGCAGAATACTTGAAGACCCCTGCAACGCAGATCGCGAGATTTGCCCATACCGTAATGTTCTGTCTGTCAAAGGGGCTTGCCGCTCCCGTCGGTTCCATACTTGCCGGCGACAAAGACAGTATGCGTGATGATAGTGTTCTGATTCATAAATGCGATTACAATGGAATGTT
>JAGLWT010000070.1 GCA_023133295.1 bacterium
GTGGTCCGTAAGCGAAGAGAGAGGAAGAAATTGACCAAAGATGATATTCCCTTCGGGCTGAAGTTCTTTTTCCGTCTTCTGCGTTGCTCGTTGCTTACATACCACTGTGGGTATGCGGCTCTCCTCGCGCCTGGAATACGAAATAAAATAGCATCAGCCATTGTTACCGTATTTATGAATAAGAGCACTTATTGTTCTCACATAGTATCTTAACAGAAAAACGGTAAAAAGTCAATAGAAATTATTGGAATGAGGGAAAAGGGCGAACAATACAGGAAAAAGAATGGATTGGCATAAATACCAGAAAAATGAAATGGATTCCAGAAAATGGAAATTGTAAACACCCTAAAACTACGAGATAGCAAGTATATCGGGGGAAGAAAAACTACATATCGTATGGTACAGAAATTGCACTTAATTAAGGCTTATTATATTCCATAAATATATATATAATAGGAGTTCTTTATGTATAAACGCTTTTTGACAATTGTTTTCATGACGCTTTTCGCATCTTCTTTGCTTTTCGCAGCCTCTGCCGGCGATGTTGTTATCAATGAGATCGCCTGGATGGGAACCGCTCATAGTACTGCAGATGAATGGATCGAGTTTTACAATACTACCGGCTCTGCAATCGACATGTCTACTTGGTCCATCTATGGTGCGGATACTGGTCAATATACAGATTTCTCGTCTTTGACTGGTAATAAAATAATTCCTGCAAACGGATATTTACTTTTTGCCAATGGATCAGACAATATCAAAGATGAAACAACAGGAGTAAGTATTGTCGACTGCTATGGAACTGTTATAGGTTTGAATAATACGAGTCCAGGTGACATTAGATTGTATGATGCCGCCGGTGGGGGTGGTAATTTAATAGATACCGCTGATGATAATGCTTCAAACTGGTGTGCTGGTGACAATACAAACAAATATACAATGGAGAGGATAGATCCCTGCTCAGATGGATCAGTGTGTTCAAATTGGTCAACAAATGATGGCACTGCATATAGTGGTGAAGATGCTGACGGAACACACTTTACGCATGCTACACCTAAATTAGCCAATTCAGTTGTTAATTCTACCTGTTCAGCAGGTGAGACAGTCCCGCCACAGGTAATTGATACCACTCCGAATTCCGGTGCGACATCAGTAGCGCTCGGACAGGATATCATAATCGTTTTTGACGAGGCAATGAATACCGCTTCTGCGGAATCAGCATTTTCCATAAACCCCGATGTAACGGGAAAAGTATTTTCTTGGAATGCCGCTGACTCTCAGATGACCGTGGTTCATGACACCTTTGCCCAGGGTCAGCTTTACACAGTAACAATAACAACCGGCGCGCAGGATACATCCGGCAATGGCCTCGACGGCGATGCAGACGGCAATGAAGGCCCGAGCTATGTATTCACCTTTACAACAGTCAGCACGGACGGGTCTGGAACATGTCCCGTCGATCCGACTTCAGCAGAAAATGGAGTTCTAACTGAGTTCTCCTTCCTTTTCACCGCTCAGGCCGATCTTTCCGGCGGACAGGTGGAGATAACGGTCCCTGCTAACTGGACAACGCCTTCTACTAACTCAAACTCTGACGGCTATGTTACGGTAACCGCGGGCGCAGGTGCCACGGCTTCGCTGAACGGCATTTCAGGTTCAGGTCCATGGACGCTTCTGGTGGATTGTACAAATCTTGAAGCCGCCGAGACATTCACGCTGATCTATGGTGATGTTTCCGGTAACGGCAACGGAGCATCTTGTTCGACCGATGCTCTATATACCTTCACGACAAAATCAAAGGGCTCCGGCGGGACACTGACCGAGATCGGGACATCCCCGACCGTCAATGTTTATACTCCAGGAGCAGGTGACGGAAGCGGAACCGCAGCCCTCAATTATCAGGACAATGACCCAATATTCGCGGGCGGTATCGGAAGTTATGTTTATATAAATTATACACCGAGCGCATCGTATGATATCTACAAGGTGAGCATTACGGTTCCGAGCAATTGGTCACCTCCTACCACGGATAATGTTGATGTCCTTCTGGACGGCGTTACTTCTCTTTCAGAAGACATTGCCTATTTCACGGTATCCGGACAGGAGATTACATACAATTATTACGCTTATAATAGTAATTCCCCGCTTGCAAATCCGTCATATCTTCAGTTCAAATTCAAGGGTATGGAGGCATCATCAAGCACTTCGGATAATGGCTTTACTATAAAGTCATCCGCGTCAGACCCATCCACGCCGGGTGAACTTGCCACGACCTCTCCCATAACTGTTAATATGACCAATACCAAATGGTACACCGTGTATTTTAACGATTCGGTGGATCAGACCTATGCCGCGACGACACAATTACAGGCTACCACGGTCGGCATGAGTTTGGGCACTTCACTTGACAATCAATTGGAAAACAGGATCGGCAGTGCTCTGGATTATGTGGACGGCGCATTCTATACCGCCGGCATTCAATCCCTTGAAACCGAGCTCGTTGACGGCAGTTTTGCTAATTTCCGCTGGTGGACAGAAAAATATTATTGGGACAGCGAAAATAATTTTCACTCTGACCTTGAATCCGCATACGGCGGTGCAGCGGTTCGAAATGACGCTGATGACGGCTCCGGCGATACCGGGCTTTCACATAATAAATTCATCGTACTTGATTATGATCATGCGACATCTCCCGTAAAGAATCTCATAATGACCGGTTCTTGGAACATCAATGCGTCGGGAACGACAAATGATGCGCAGAATGTGATTTTTTTCCAGGATTATGATGCTGCGACCCTGTATACTCAGGAGATGAATGAGTTCTGGGCCGGCCGTTCAGGCGGCGGTAAAACATATTCTGGTATCGGCACAAGATATCATGAATTTACAGTCGGCGGCGGTAAGAAGGTGCAATTCGGCCGTTCCGATAATAATGTCGAGATCTATATGGTGCCGAATGATGATATTCATCAGAAGATGATCGCCGCCATCAATAATGCTCACAGCTCGATATATTTCTGTGTATTCACATTTACCAATGCCAATATCTATTCAGCCATAAAGAACAGATGGCTTTCCGGTGTTCAGGTCGAAGGTGTTTTCGATTCTTTCCAGGCGGGCAGTCAATATTCCAAATACAGCGATATGGTCGCTGACGGCATGGATGTCAAAAAAGACAGTGTTACAGGTCTTTTGCATCATAAATATATGATAATCGACTGTGACAGTGTGCGCTCGGACCCTGTGGTCATTACGGGTTCGACTAACTGGACAAATGCTACAGATGTTACCGGTTCCAATGATGAGAATACGATCATCATACATGATGCCAATGTAGCGAATGAATTCTATCAGGAGTTCAGGGCGCGTTACGGCCCGTCGGCGAATATTACCCCGGCGGATGCTGATATAGTCCCGCTGACATGTTCTACCAATGAAGTGAAAACAATTACATTGACATTAGCGCATAATGGCACATCAGGTGATAATATTACCAAGGTCAGTGTATGGGTTCCGGATACATGGTCTCCTACGCCGTCTTCCGCAAATACCATCGTAAAAAGAAACGACGGACATTATTATAATCTTGTTACCGATGTCACATTTACTGCCGAAACGGGCGGTACTTGGGTAAAGCTAATATGTCCCTCGACAGAGGAGATCATATCGGGCGGTACCGGCGGCACCGAATCAGTGGATTTCGTATTCACAAGCTTCACTTCACCGTCATCAGCCGGCCCCACGGCCTTTACAACGAAGGTTGACTGGGATTCAAATCCAAATGCGCCGGAGCTTTCCGAGGTTTCACCGACCCCGGCTATAAATATCAGAGCGGGTGTTGTTGTTATTAATGAAGTTTACTTCAGAGGCAATGATACCGAGGATTGGATAGAGATATATTGTGCTTCCGGTGGACCTATAAATGTACAGAACTGGTATCTTACAAGATTCAGCGACAGTGATTCTCCTAATGATAAGATAAAGGTCCTTCCGGATATCACACTTGCCGACGGTGACCTGCTTCTTGTCAGATGGGAAAACCCTCTCAGTTCATCAGATGAGACCGATGGTACAGGCAAAGGCGATACAAAGTGGGACATTTATGTGAACGGCGCTGAAAACGGTCAGATGATCGCGACCGATGAGCAAGTGGCTCTCAAGGATAATCTGGACAGATTCGTCGACGCAGTCGGATGGGCGGAGCATGGTGATGCCTCATTCAGAACCGGTGAGACGACAGATTTCACGATCCTTATCGACAATAATCAATGGGAGGACTATGCGGTACTTGGTACCGTTGAAACTACGGATTTCCTTAACTCAGACCTTCTGGATTCCAAACCGACATATTCATTCGCTAGAAAGAGTGACGGGTTTGATAATAATCAGAAAGAGGATTGGTTACTAGAAGGCTCACCCTCTCCGGGTGTTGGGAACGGGCAGCTGCCTTTGCTGTTAATAAATGAAGTATGTTATTCAGGTTCAACTGCAAGTGAAAATGATTTCCGTGAAGAGGAACTTGATACAGATTGGGTAGAGCTCTATTGTCTGGATGATACAAATAACGGTAATGGTATTTCTCTGTTAAACTATAAGTTGGATGAAACAAGCTCTTCCACCGACTGGGAATATACATTTCCTGATGTTACCATCAAAACAGGTGAATATGTCTTAATTAGAATCGAAAAAAGTGGCACTGATGATACTTCAGCCCAAGAAACTGATATGACTCTAATGCTTTTTGATAATCAGGTTGGTAAAGATTTGAAAAGCACTGACTCTTATCTGACACTTACAGATGCTGGTGGACATATAGTGGATTTTATGGCATGGGCCAATTATAACTGTTCAGAGACCTTTACCGGCATCACTGGGTTTGATGATGCACAAGATGTGGGTGAATGGGCAAATTACGCACCTGGAGTGTGTAATAGTTCTACAATTTCAGATGACGATAGGGAAAATGATTGTGTTTCCACAACCGGTTTCACTGAAAGCAATGGCACATGTTCCAGAAATTCCTATTCAACTGATACAAACGACAAAGTTGACTGGTATTTAACTCAAAATGGATCTTGTACTCCCGGCGCACCGAATTGCACTCCCAACCCCAGTGGGAAGATGTTCGTAACCCCGAATAAGGTTCGTCCCAGTACATCTTATGACTTTACGCTTGATTTTGTTACCGAAACCGAGCCTATTGAGATGTACTACACGGTTGTACCATCCACATTTGGGAATCCAAACGGTTGGACAATAAACCTACTGGGCAGTGACGGTGGTTCATACACCGTTGGGACATACGGCGCGGCCGCTGGCGGCGGTACGGCGATCTGGGTCGATGGATTTACAGGTGATTACCTTGAACCCGGTGCTACTTCGGCGCTTGAATTTGTAAATGTTACATCACCTGCATCTTTGGGTTCATACTCATTCGTCTCTGGATCAAAGGTTGTAGATGAATTCCCTTATGAAGTTGCCAACAGTCCAGTCGTGTCTGTCCTTGACGGGATTATACTTGTGAACGAGGTTCATTATGTTGGGAGTTCCAGTAGTTCTGAATACTGGGAAACCCATGACTGGGTCGAGCTCTATATCAAGGATGTAGATGCAGGCGGACTTGATATCTCAGACTTCCTCATTACTGATGAGGATGGTACGGATAATCCTTTTGCTCCTGGTTCCCCTGTTATCGTGCATACCGGCGATTATGTTGTGGTTCACTGGATCGTTGGGGAAACGGATGAGACAGATGCCACGGGTGATACCAACGGTAATGGTTTTGTGGATCTCTATGTTGATGATACATCATTGACAGGCACAGATGATCAAGCTGCATTGAAGAATGGAGCAATCTATTACGATGCGGTAGCATGGGCAGATCTCAGTGGTGCGCTTACATCTGCTCCTGGCGGAGAACAGGAAGATGTTCAAGATCTTGTGGATGAAGGTCAATGGCTGTTAAATGGACCTGCTCCAGTTGAAATGGATTGCGTTCTGGGTAGACATATAAATACCGATGAATCTATAATTAGATTTTCAACCACCTCGGATAATGACAATCTCTATGACTGGGCAAGGACCACTACTCTGTCACCGGGCGCGGCGAATGTTCTTGATTATGACGGTACTGGAATTATGCAGGTCAGCGATACGATCGCCGGTTTTGCATATACCTTAACATCTTCACATGATATACTAGATTCCGGCACGAAATGGCAATTCAAATTTGTACCGCAATGCCCTGTTTCAAATGGTGTTGTATCAATAAATGTTTTGCCTGTAGCAGATGGCTGGACAGCCCCAGATACATCCTTTATCTCGATATCCGCAAGTGAAGACGCTGTGATAGGGTCGTTTTCCATTTCAGGGAATCATATCAGTATCCCGGTCGTTTCGATGTCACAGAATGAAACAATGGTCCTGACATATGGAACAGGAAATGACATTACGCTGGGTACTAAGGCATCCGGTAACGATTTCCCGTTCGGGACAAAATTCTCAGGAAGCGGCCTTGTCTATCCCTATGAAGATGCACCTGAGGTGAATCTCGGCGCTCTCGCTGGAGATCATATTGAGGTTGCCGGACCGTTTTCAAATGGATTACTGGTAGGAGATTCAGCGACATTCACGATCAAATTGGTCGACCAGTATGGCAATCAGGCGCCTTCGGGTGACCCCAATGCCACTTTGGACATTACACTTACGATCGATGATTTTGTAGCGGATAACTCTGAGGATATTGACACAACAACGCTTACAGGCGCCACGAATGTGGACGGCGGCAACGATGTATCCGTTACCGGCGGGCTTGTGGGCAGTTATGGTACTGTAAGATTGATCGACTATGAGCCGACGAGTGGCCAGGTGCCGAGAACTCTCAGGGTGACGGTTGTCGATGATCCTTCTATATTGAGTGGATCCGCTGTGCATACGATAGATGTATCGATCTATCCGCCGTTAACGGTGAAAAAGGCGTATTCCATTCACACCTCTTCTTCGGATAAGTATAAAGAGATCAATGTGGAGTTCACAGCACCTTTCAGCAGTTCCACTCTTGGAGAAACTACTGCATATTCCCTGACAAAGGACAGCGGCGCCCCTCATCCCGGAGTTGAATCTTTCTATGCCCTTACCGACAACAGAGTACTCCGAGTTATTCCGGGCCTGGATCTTATTCCCGGTGAAACATATACGGTCACGGTATCCAATACCATACTTGATGGACTTGGCGTTGGTTCAACCATCGTTGCTCCGTTCACCGCTAAATTTATGGTTCCTTATGAATCCGGGATCAATATCGCTGTGAATGAGGTCAATAACTTCGATGCGACCACGGTTACAGGCGGAAGATATGATCTCTTCCCTGTATGGTCGCCTGCCGGCACAAAAGTGGCTTTCGTTTCGGATTCCAACGGGGTCTGTAATGTTTATACACTTGATGTTTCCAATACCTCGAATTCTCCTGTGCAATTGACCACAAATCTTGAGGATGTATTATACTTCAGCCAGATCGCGTGGGGCACGGACGGTTATATCTACTATGCGACATATAACAGCGCAGAAGACCATTCACGGCTTTTCAGAAGGCTTGACGATGGCACCGGCTCTCCAGTTGAATTGACAACGGATACCTGGCATGGCTGGTATGATCCGGATTACTGTCCCGCCGCGCAGCAGCCGGGCACAACTGATCGTCTGGTGGTCACCATCGGTGGCGACCTTTATGCGATAGACCTGGGCGCGCTCCCGATCGATGCGGATAATCAGGATCTCTCTATCATTAAACTGACACATCTTTCAGACGAGTATTCCGCTACAGCATCGAGATGTCTCCAGCCGAAATGGTGGTGGGGACCGGCGTCAGGTTATCCGGACGCAAACGAATTAAAAGTAGCTTTTGTCTATGAATCCAGGACTGATGATTCTACACAGATATACATTCTCAACGATGTGGAAGGGATCATAAATACCGCGGTCAGCGAAGGTACGGGCAGTCCGTCCAATATGGTTACCGTGCTTGGAGATGCCAGAATGACACTCGTCACTCATGCTCCGGGGAATGCTTCCGCCGCATATAATACTTTTCCCAAATGGTCACCATCATGGTCGCTTGGAAACAATGAGAACGGCGGGATAATTTCCTATGTACAGGACGAGAACAATGCATTCAACAATACCACATTCAATAATGTTTCATCCGGTACAGCGGTCAACGATTCGCTCTCAGGCGTCAATTTCAATACCTATATGACCAATTGGGATGACCCTGTTCTGGCGACCGATAATAATGATGTGAATTTTATTCCGCAGATCATCGGGAACAATTCCTTTAATGAGGCGTTTATGAGCTGGGCACCCGCCGGCGGTGATAAGATAACCTATATTTCAAAGATAGGGGACACATACACGCTTTCAATATTGCCCATTGAGACACAGGTCGAGGTAGGCCCGTCAGGCGGGATCCTCTTTGACAATTCCTTTACTCAGGTACATGTTCCCGCGGATGCGCTTCAGGACAATACTTCACTTTCGGTATCACCTCCTGATTTTGTCCCTGCGGTAACAGATGACAGGATGGTCGAGACAGGTGAGGTCAGAGAATTCTATGCTGATGACGCCGGAATTACATTTGACGAGCCAGTTACGATGATCATCGCATATGCGGATGCGGATCAGGACGGCTATGTTGACGGTAGCACCGTTTATGAGGGATATCTCAAGGTCTGGTATTACAATTCGACGCTGTCTCCCGCACAATGGGAGCTCATCGGCGGTGAAGTGGATGTTGACGCGAATACATTGACCATTCAGACGAATCACTTCTCCACATACGGCTTGTACGGCTATGTTGAGAGCAAGGCATTTGTCTTTGAGGATGTCAGGATCTATCCTAATCCTGCTGTGACCACAGAGCAGATATTCTTCGATCACATTCCCGCGCTCTTTGATACCATGTCCATTTACAATGTGGCGGGAGAGAAGGTCAGGGAATTTGAAACCGCGGATGTCGATATTTCAGATCCCGGCAATCCTACGATCGACTGGAATACCACCAATGATGACGGCAACAGGCTCGCATCGGGTGTTTATATACTGGTCACAGAGACGGAAGCCGGATCAGATTACTATAAATTCGCCATTATCAGATAATGCATAAAAGGGGAGGGTGAAAGCCCTCCCCGAGACAACTGCTTCGCAGAACTCAGCTGGACAGGTTCAGCAGATACGAAGTATGAGGTATGAAGTGCGAGGTGAAGAAAAGGCAGAAAAGGTCAGTCAGATCAATTTGCATATGTTAATCAACAACTTACTATTTCTTTCAGTAATAGGCCTTAAGCAAGCTATAGAATAATGTGGGGGGCGCATTCTTTTTGCGTTCTATCGAAAATTATGAGAGTGTCCGAATTTAGACGCTGAAATTTTTTATCAGGCACTACAATGTTGACTACCCCGATCAGATCTTTATCGCAGAAAAATCAATCAATTTGCTTGGTTATGTTGCTTTCTATAATTAATCGGTGGTTCCTTCACCAGCACAGTGCTCATCGGCATTTGTACCTTATTGGCTGGTGTTATGCGAATACGGGGCATTCGGTAGATCGGGAAAATCATTTCAATTGCCTAGTGAAGCCTTCACCAGGAAGGGTTTCTGTATGACTATTTCTGGAAGGTCTTCGATGCACCTCAATCTCTCATATTATCTCTCTTGTGTCTAGTGCCGAGTGTCTAGTGCCTGCTCCTTCATTTCTCATTTCTTCTCTCATCACTTCTTCACTCTTCATTCTTCATTTTTCTATAGGTTTCCAACCCTTTCTTCCGGCATTCTCGTTTTCTTTCCAGTCATTCCCAATATGATTGAGAATCCATCTTTTCTTATTCTCTAACTTATCACTTATTTCCTATTTATTTATCACGAGGAAATATTGGAATACTATTGATTTTAGCCGCGAATTAAGATATGCTATGTTTAATATTATTTTGGAGAATTGGATGAAGAAAACACTATTATTGTTGCTCGTGATGCTTGCCATTTTAATATCGGTGGAAGGAATAGTAGCGGAAAATGAACAAGGTAATAACAACAATACTTCTATCGAGAAAGAATTGGAACTTTATCGAAACGAAATTAACAAAGTAAGAAACCAAGATATTCTAGAGATAATAAAAGGAAATAAGAAAAGACATAAAGGGAAGCACGAAGAAGAAAGAAAAGTAAGAGTTGATAATGAAAAAATCGTACATGAAATCCAAATTAGTGAAAAAGTAAAAGACGAATTAGATATTCGATCTGACGATATTTTGCAAATTGAGGAGAAGCAAAAAGTGACTGCTGTTCCAAATATTAGTAGTGTTAAAATTGAGATAAATTCGAATTATTATAATTATTATGATAGTGCAACAAGTTTATTGAATATTTCCTCTAGTATTCTTGTTAAAGCTACGGATGCTTCATGTGTCAAAGGATATTATACTTCTGATGGTGTTTATTTTTATGACATAACTACAGTTTATACTCCAACTTATGTAAATGATTTAGGTGATTATTACTATATATTCAGTTTAAAGGATTATTTATTTATATACCCTACAGAATACGATTACTATAGTTTTTATTTTAAAGCTTATGATATATGCGATGATGAAAACTATGAAACACATTACTATTATTTAGCTCAAAATGGATATTATATCAATTATCAAATTGATTTTGATAAACCGACAGTTAATTCATTCACTATTAATGGTAATGACATAAATAATGTCTCCGAAGTTTCAGGAAATCTTTCAGTAAATGTAAATGCATACGATTATTGGGCTGGAATAAAGAAAATTAGATTATCTATTGGTAACTATGCTGGATTAGTTTATAACACTGCTTATGTATATTCGAATCCAGAGGCAAATAAAGATGCAATCTTCAATATTGATACAATGCAAATTGTAAATAGTAATTTTAAATATCCTGATGGGGATTATATTTTCAATGCACACGTATATGATGCAGTAGCCAATAATTTCTCATACTTCCAGACTCCTGTTTACATAAAGATTGCGAATCCTCCTTCAACACCAAAGAACTTAGTAGCTACTGATACCCAAATAGGTCGGGAGATAAAAATGACTTGGTCATCGAATAATGAATATTATGAGCCTGATATTTGGTATTATAACCTATATTGTAGTAAATCAACTGGTATTGATCCGAAGAACTCGAGTACTTATGATAGACATGTCGAGGCAATTTGTGTAGATGATTTTGGCGCCGGCTTGCAGGAATATTATATTCAAGGAACAGATTCGTATTTTTACAATTACATCATAGACGGTGAGAAGTTCTATTTTGTAATTACAGCAACTGATAATTCCTTCAATGAGAGTTCACCTTCAAATGAAGTTGAAGTTATTCCAACTCTGAAAAGCCCAAATATATATTTAATAAATACTGAAGAAGGCGGGGAAGTACAAATTACAATCAATCAAGAAGTTTCAGATGTTGGTAATTATTATAGTGGTGCGGACAGGTGGAAAATCTATTATGGAAAATCACCTTTATATAATACTAATTCTATTGAAACTATCGATACTCAAATTACAATAAATGCCCTTGATAATAACAGTAATTATAGTTTCGCTGCCAAAGCTATCGCTGATATAAATGGATACGAAAGTATTTACTCTTCAGTAAAAACGATTACTCCAACTTTGGGCAGTCCTGAGATTACATCTTTAGTTGATACCATGGAAGGTGGAGAAATATATGTAACATGGGTGTCAAAGAAAAACATAGATGGTCTCTCTATATATATTAGCGAAAATCCAGGAATCGATATTAGCAATTCTCAAACCTATGATGATAAAATAGTTCTTGATTCTTCCGAAGATAACAAGCTTCTGGAGAATTTAACAAACGGAAGGACATATTATATAGTTGTCAGTAACTTTAAGACAAATCCTACAAATGGACAATATACTGAAACACCTTCTGCTGGAAAAAGCATTATTCCAACAATTGCCCCACCCGCGATATCTGGAATTGAGGATCTTCGAACTGGGAATAGTCTGAAGGTAGTGTGGAATAAGAGAAAAAATGCTGCTGGATACCAACTCTATTTTTCCGAAACTCAAGATGGATTAAGCGATTCATCACCTATTGATGTCGGATTGACAACGGAATATATACTTTCAGGATTATGTACTGATATTAATTACTACATAGGGGTAAAAGCTTATGATGATTCTGGATATGAAAGTCCAGATATATCAATAATTCAAGGGATCCCTACCCTTTTATATTTGATCGATATTGCAATTAAAAATACGAATGCAGGTGATTCTTTAAAGTTATTCTGGAAGTTGGAGAATCAAATCGAAAATATTGTACGTTTCAACATATATAGAGGTGTCTCAGAAGACCACCTTATGGCAGCTACCAATGAAATTGCTCAGGTTCAGTATATAGAGGATCAGGATACATATGCTTTTGAAGATATAAATTTAATTAATGGACAGAGGTATTTTTATACATTAGGCATTGTTACTTCTACAGTAAACTGCGGAGAATATACTTCGAGTAAATCTGATGAAATAGTATCCGAAAACCCATTTCCGTCACCTCCCCTTAATTTCTCAGCAACGAATTACGGCGATGGAAATACAGTTTTCCTATCATGGGACAAACCCGATAGAACTGATATTAGCAAGTTTGTCATTTATGAAGGGAATTCAACGGATCTCGATAAAATTAACTACATTATGAAATATGAAATTCTATATATGGCTCCAACTGAAATATTTTCAAAAGGACTTATCACCAATAAGGAATATTTCTTCAGGATTTGTTCAGTTGATACCGAGATGCAGGAAGGCCCACTTTCGGAAATGGTATCAATTATCACTGCAGATTCGTCTATTCCGCTTGTACCTTCCGGATTTACTGCTGTTGAAGGAGATTCCTATGTTGATCTGAGATGGAACTACACTAATGAGGATGATATAGCGGGGTATATCATTTATGGAAAGGAAGGCCCGAATCCTGGAAACAATACCCTTAATTTTTGGGAGAATAACGCGACTCTTATTGATAATACGATAGAAAAAAATAAAATATATTATCGCGCAGAAAATCTAATAAACGGTGTAGAATATTGCTTCGCACTATTTTCCCGTGATACCTCTATGAACTATTCTGATGGGGTGTGCAGAACCGCAACTCCTGAAATTCAAATCCGTCCATGTCCTCCATTGGGTTTGATGGCAAATGGAAACGATGGCTATATTGAATTGGAGTGGATGTCAAATCATGTTAATGACGGAGTGGATCATTATAATGTATATAGGAGTCAAGAAGACCCTGAGCTTTCAGAATTTGCTGGTTGGGGAGATCCAGTCAATGTAAATCCAGTTAAAGTAAATTCTTTTACTGATAACAATGTGGTTAACGGAAAATCATACTACTATTGTGTTTCAGCTGTTGATGTCGATAGACCTGCTGATAACCAGGAGAGTGAATATTCGTTGCATTACGGAGTTGTACCAAATCTTTCTGCAAGTGTAATTTATAGTGTTCTAGTTCCATCTGACATAGATCAATATCAGGATAATTCTCATATTAATGAAATAAAAACAATAGATCCGTATTTCATTGATCCGACTGTTCCGGATGAGGATCGTTATGCCTTGATAAGGTTTTATACAAACAGGGATGTGGAATTTGTTATACTGAATATCTATAAAGAGGATACTTCGGAAATTGTCTATAGTAAGAAAATCGCAAATCCTCATGATGTATTTTCCGATAATGAGAAAAACATCTTAACCTGGAACGGTAGACATCTTGAAGGATATTTTTGCTCTCAGGGGAATTACACTGTAGAGTTGTTCTCAAAAGAAAAGCAATCACAGGTTCTAAGAAGCTTATCAAGAAATCCCATTGAGGATACTTTGGAAACGTGGATCGGAAAGATAAAGATGCTCGGACCTGATGAGTTAGTTCTTTCATCTGACAGAAATGGTGTTATGGTTAGTGAAAGGGAGCCAACACTAATATCGGCCGATTTTCAGAAAAAGATCTTTGGAACTCATGTGGATGCTACTGCGGATGTTGAATTTAGGATTATTTCCGGTGACGCATACGCGAAGTTTATTGATGATGAAGTTGTTTACACGTCAGATGGTCATGCTGAAATAAAACTATATGGTACCGCTTCGGGAGTTGTTTCTATCAAAGCGAGATCCGGGAAATTGGAAGACACTATTTCGCTGCAAGTGTATAAATTTGACATATCAGTTAAAGACATATACGGAGGCGTTGTATCTGAAGATGAAGAGACAAATCCAGGTGCATTTATACATTATAATACTGACAATGATAATAAAAAACGTATTGGCCTAGATTCATATCCTGATTACAAAAAGAAAGTCCTAAATGTCCAGGGAGAAGATGACCTAAAACAAATTGAGATAATTATTGATCCCATTCCCAATAAAGGATCTATTAATTTAAAAAGGAGTCGAGGTATATTATACTATTGGAAACATAAAGAAAAGGGAGATACCAATAAGCTATTACTAGATCTTGCTACTTATGGAAACGAGAAAAACTGGGATTTATCTAATGAAAATCAGAGAAATGATTTTGATAATGTTCATGAATCTATTTGGATAGAAGGTTTTGACGATGGGATTGCGACAAATATATTGGAATACAAAGATGTAAATGGCAATATTGTGTGTAAAGATTCCATACTATTTACTTCTACTGCTGCCATTTGTGGCTACCAACCGAATTTTATTCAATCTGGTCAGAACTACATATTTGTAGGCGATCTTGTGAAATCGGAGTTTCCAAAAATCGTTCATTGTGAATGGAGTATATTGGATCCGCGTAATAATAAATATAATTGCATTGCTTGGTCAGTGAATATTTCTGACAAATGGGTATGGGGGCCCTTTGAAGATAATCAACCTCTAGAACAAGAGGTTGGTGGAGTCACGCATTT
Organism: bacterium; assembly: GCA_023133295.1. Lineage (GTDB taxonomy): Bacteria > AUK180 > AUK180 > AUK180 > AUK180 > JAGLWT01. The sequence continues at coordinate 15,003 of JAGLWT010000070.1, forward strand.
TAATTTAGATAAATTTGGTACTACTACTAGAAATGGTTTTGGAAATGATAAATTAGATGAAGATGATTTTGATGCTTTATACGAGCACTATGGGTATGAGGAGACTTCAGATTCTGCAGAAGCCGATATTATTCTTTATAAAAGTGATGATGCAAAAGAGCCTGTAAGAAATCCCGAAGGCTTTACTCACGCAGCTAGGAAACGGGCTTGTGATCACCATTTTGGCATGATGTTTGAAAGTAAACTCGGAAATGCTTGGAAAATTGAACATGTTCAGGATCACTTGAATGATAAAAGCAATTTGGAGAAGAGTCATTATGGGCAACCATATAAGTATTATAAAAAAAGTAATTAAAGGGGAAGAAATATGAAAAATAACAAAATCAATTTTAGCAGAATTCTAGGATTAATATTACTGTTCATTGGATTGAGCATCAATCCCTTTGCATCTTCAGATAACAGTAAAGAAGGAAAAGAAATAAGGCCAATTTTAAATCAGAAGTATAATAAATGGCAAGAGCATTGTGTTGAAGTACAATTTAGTTCTAATCCTAATGATTATATTGACGAGTATTTTAAGGAAATTGTAGACTTGGGCACCCCAATTCTAGTATATATTATTGAAATGATGAAAGAAAAAAGTATACACCATGGTCCAATTGGATTAGGAACTGCATTTGAACGTATTACGAAATGTGATCTTTCCATTATTAAAGATGTTAAACAAGCAGATAAAGACGAATATTTTCTCATTCGATTTCCAGACTTAAGGGTTTCAAGTGAAAAAGAACTCTATTTGCTATATGAGAGATGGTTGGAAAACGGTCGAGAGAAGATTCCTGAGTATTATTATGATCTCTACTCCAAATGGTTAATATATTACGATCAGAATGATAACGAGAAATTAAAAGAAATTTCTGTAAAGATAGCAACTTTGGGCTTAGATGTGATTCCATTGATGATAGATGATCTAGAGAATGGAAATCACGAAATAATAGAAATAATATCCGATTTAACTAATGAAGGGTTAAATAATGACATTTTAGAGCGGGGCTCTGCAATTGACTGGTGGAGAGATAATAGACAGAGATTTGTTATTAATAATAGCAGGGTTCTTGAAATTATAAAAACTGAAAATGATGTGGAAAGGGCGAAGAAGTGGATTGAACTCTTGGAATCAGGTGAAGATATCTATAAGGAGAACGCTGAAATCGGACTTTCCAACCTCCCTGGTCATAAAAAGGTAGTTGATTACCTGTTTATTCAAATGATGACTAAATCCGAAAGAGTAAGATCCAGCGTTGCGGCTGCTATGGGAAAAATTATTTATAAGCATGAGGGATTGAAGGAAAAAACCAAGCAGAGATTAATACATTTACTTAAAGAAAATAATCCAGAAGTTAAAAGAGAAATAATATATGCTCTCGGAGAAATTGGAGGCAAAGATGTGATCCCTCATCTGAAGAAAGTAAAGAAAAGTGACAATACCAAAAAAACAATTAAAATATATACAAATCAGAAAAAAATTGAAAAAACCATTTATCCAGTTAAAAGGGAAGCAGAGAGAGCTATTGAGAAGATAAAACGAAAAAGGAAATAAGAAATGGATTATAAAGTGAAGATTGAAAAAGTATTCTTTGGATTTCTTATTGTTATACTCTTAAAATGCTCTGGATTTGCAATTTCTAATACTAAACTAATTGACTTTTTTATTACAAATTATATTTATCAAGGGCAAACTGTCCATTTAAATCTTCCCTCAGGAATTGCAGTTGATGATAATAACGGATTATATATTTCCGATACGTTAAATAATAGAATAATAAAATTCAACGTTGATTTCTCGCAAAATACCATAATTCAAGATAGTTTATTTGCGAAAAATGGTATCTTAGAATTAGATTTCGCGCATCCTGAAGGAATTGCAGTTGATGAAAAGTCAGGATCCTTATTTGTTTTGGATACTGAAAATCACAGAATTTGTATTTATAATTTAACGGATAATCATTTAGAACCAACATTTATTGGAAGTAAAGGTATTGGTAATTATGAATTCAACACCCCAAGAGACATTGCGATCTATGGCGAATACTTATATGTTGCGGATTCTTCGAATCACAGAATACAGCAATTCCAAATAGTTTCTGGAAGTCTAGTATTTATCGATTCATTAACATTAGACACTCCTTCCAATCCGTCAGGTATCGCGATTGATAATAACGGGTGGTTATATGTTGTGTCCACATATAAAAACAAAATCAAGATATTTGATGAATCCGGAAATTTTCAGTCTGAATTTGGCTTTTCAGGTTTAAAGCCAGGCGAAGTATTATATCCGCGTGACATTGAAGTAGATAATGAAGGTAACATTTTTATCGTTGATACTGATAATGCAAGGATTGAAAAATTTGAAAGTGGGGGAACGTTATTACAGGCATTCGGAGAACCCGGACTAAATAAGAACCAATTTTGTTCACCTCAGGAATTAAAGATAAAATATCTATCAAATGGAAGAAAGATCTTAATAATAGCTGATTCTAATAAAAACATGATTCAAGCATATGATGATTCTGATTATATAAAAGATGTGCAGTTTCCCTTTGGTAAATATTTTTCTCCGAATTCAGACAACGTCCTCGATCAGTTATTGATTGATGTCAATGTACAGGATATTGGGACTTTGTTAATGTATATATACTCCAAATCCGGAGTTCTTCTCGGAGAGTCTTCACAAGAGATTCCCGCTTCCGGATGGGTAAGGTTTTCATGGAATGGGAAAGATCTACAGAATAATACTGTTCCTACCGGTCAATACATAGTGAATATTTACTGTGCTGATTTCTCTGAAGACCTTATATCAAATGTATGGCAGGAAAAAGTATACTTAGATAATTCAAAGCCTTATGGAATGTCAACTCTAAATATTGATCACTTTTCTCCGAGTTTTCACACGAATGCTTATATAGCCTACTCAATATATGACAATATGACTGAAATTCTAAGAGATTTTTCAGTAAAAGTATATGATTCGAGAAGCGAATTTAGTGACGAACATTTAATTAATATAATAGAATCTGAAAATGAGAAACCTTCAGGGATGTATTCGGCATTCTGGAACGGGATAAATCAATTTGCGGGAGAATTTGCAGAAGAAGGAAGTTATTCATTTGTGATTACATGTTCTGACAACGCAAAAAATGTGATGGAACACATTCATCCAATTACTATTGATCATTCTCCTCCGATAGTATACCGAAATATTGAAGATTACGGCTATTATAACTACGATGTTACACCTGAGGTTGAAATTGCCGAATATATAGACCTTTCAGACCTGCTCATTACCTTAGATGGTAATCCGTATGTGCTGGGAACTCCAGTATTAGAAGAAGGCCACCATGAGATAATAGTGAATGTAACGGACATATATGGGAATCAAGCAAATGAGTCAATCAATTTTATTATTGATAAAACAAATCCTGTTGCAGAAATTACAAGTCCGACTGAAGATGATTTAATTGGAATTAAATATCTGATAGCTGGTTCTGCTAGTGATGTTAATATTTCATATTATGAGTTATTTTATAAGGATATTTCCTTATCTGGTGGTTTCACAAGTATAATAAGAGTGGTCGAAACAGAAATATGCGAAGGAACGCTTGCAGTTGGTGATAATTCATCCTTGAATGGTGAATATATTATAAAACTAGTTGTGTGTGATAAAGCTGGAAATATTACAGAAGACTTCGTCAATGTAAATATAGATTCCATTCCACCTCAGATATCTTTTGCAGAAATAGAGGCGGGAGAGTTTTATAATTATGATATAATTCCCGAGATATCATTCTCCGACAATAATGAACCATTAGCTTATACTGGTATTACGCTAAATGGCGAAGCTTTTGTTAGTGGATCTACAATATCCAAAGAAGGTTATTATGATTTAATTGCTTGTGCTGTAGATCGTGCTGGAAATGAATCAGTCAAGAGTATTTCGTTTGTGATTGATAAAACTTCACCAATTATTGAGATTAAAGGTGTTCAAAATAATAAGGAGTACACTAATTATATCTTATCTCCAAAGATCAATTGTTCGGATGTTAATCTTCAGGATTATTATAGTAGGTTAAATGCAAATCCTTTTGAGTCGGGAAATCTAATATATGAACCTGGTTCGTATAGCTTGTATGTTATAGCAGAAGACTTTGCAGGGAATATTTCTGAGAAAACAGTAAGATTTGAGATATTGCGTACTACTTATACGTTTGATCAGAGTGAAGAATATAATCAGTGGCTATATTATCCTTCTTTTGGTTTATACAAAGTCAATCGCAGAGAAATAAGAATGGATATTGTATTTCCATATGCTTATTCCTCTCCACCTGAAATCGATGTTTCAAGTAATGGCTTAGAATATGATTCTTTGATTAGTGAAATTGGCTGGGCCGAGGTCGTTCCGGGTTCATTTAAACAATTGGGCTGCGGATATTCAGGATGTACGCTTAGAACCTATGTTTATTATCGAATTAGTCGTCAAAGATGGATTCCTTGTGAACCGGAAAATGTTAATTTTGATTATTCAATTAATAATGAACAAATCGCTGGAAGTTCAGTCAATCCTTTTGAATATCTATACGGAGGAAATAAAGCAAAGACAATAAGTCTAGATTTTGCACCTACTGAACAATCAAAGACTTTCTACATTGAAGGAGATTCGGAATATCCAATCTATGATTTTGATAAAATAGAATTCGGTGAAAATTCAAATACTGAAGAAGAGATCTTGATTACATCTGACAATAGATTAAAAATTATCGTATCAAGGAAATACTATTGGACGGGTGATTATAACTACAAAATTTATGCATATGGAAGGAAAAACAATCTTGTAGAGATTGAAACAGATCCTCCAGAATCATCAATTGATACTCTTGCATCACCATTAAATGAAAATACGGATAGATTCATAGTTTCTTGGTCCGGTCTTGATGATTCAGATGGGGATATTCATTATAACATCCAGTATAGAGTGAATAATGATGCATGGCAGAGATGGGATGTAGAAGAAAATGGTGAAAGCTATACAACTAAGCAAATCTCGGAATTCAATTGGAAGGAATTTGCAGGTAACAAAGATCGAATATATTTTAGATGTCGTGCTAAAGATATTTTCTGTAATGTTGAATCCTTTCCTTCAGAACCAGACTATGATGCCTTTGTTGACATAGATATACCAGTGGTTATTCCTCAAACTAAAATTAGTTTTATTGGAAACTTTTTGTACAATGAGTCAAATGATATGTATTTTATTGGGGAGAATACTAAAATCATCCTCTCGACCTTCGGGGGATTTGAGCCTGTAGAAACTAAATATAGAATCAATGAAGGAAGTTGGCAGATTTATGTTGCTCCTATAGTAATAACACAAGAGGAAAGTATCTCATTTGAGTATTACAGTGTTGACGAATTTGGAAATTCTGAAGCCATTAACTCCAAACAAATATTTCTTGATGATGCACCTCCAGTTGTAGGGATAAATGCAAACCAAGATAATTTTAGTCCTAATGGAGATGGGTGTAATGATATAACAGAGTTTAGCGTGCTAATACATGATGACTCGGGAGTGGATCATTGGGAATTGGAGATTTCAAATGCTTCTGGTCCCGTTCGCCATTTCTCCGGGTATTCCGAATCTAATTTTACAATTACTTGGGATGGAAAAGGTGATTCTGGGGAGGACCTTCCTGATGGATTGTATCAACCTAGAATGATAGTCTATGACAATGTTGGAAACATAGGTTATTATGAAGAAGATAATTCAGAAGATGGAATAGAAATTGATTATGTTACTACACAACTTTCGTATTATGGTCAACCTGAAAACATAACAAATAACACTGTAGGAAATCATTCAAATCAGCCTATTTGGGGAAATCAAAAGTCATCGGCAATTGTTTTTATTAAGAATAACAATATGTTGTATGGTTGGGATTTACACGAAAAAGAACTTAATAATTATTATACGTTGAATAACTTACCTATTAGTGAACTCAAGTGGATGAACGATGGAACATTTAGTGGTAGAGTGATATTTATAGAAGATTCGAAGATAAAGCAAGTAACTAAAGATGCAATTTTCAACGATCTTCCGACATTAAACTCTAACGTAATTCATAATCTTGTACCAGATAGGATTAATTCAAAAGTATTCTACAATTATCAACAGAAAATGGGTTTTGAAAACAAGATACTTTATGAAACCGGATTAGGCGAAGCAAGAGTTGCTTATCCTGGTCCACTTGGTTACCTAGATCCAGAAGAATGGTTGAAAAATGGGGAGAATTTGATCATTTCATCAGGGAAGCCAGCAATTACAAATTTTGGTCCCAGTCCACAAATGGAAGAATTGATAGTAGTTCCTACTGATGAAAGGGAATATGAAATTATAGAATCACAATATCCTGGGAATGATTATGTTATTGGAGATGTTATTTCACAAAGGAATGATTTAAGTCTCTTATTGGAATCAGCCTACTTGGATGAAAGATATTGGATTACGAATGACTCAGCGCTTGAAAAAAGCCCTGTATTTTCTCCGGATGGAACAAAAATTGCCTATATGTCTAATGCTGATGGATATTGGAATGTATGGTTAGTACAAAGAGATATCCCGTATGAAGGGTATATTCAGCCCTATAATACGGATAATTTTCATCCGCCTGTGCAATTGACTCACCTTACTGACGACAGTATTGATATAAATTCCATAGGATGGACTGGAAGAGGAGATAAAATAAGTTATGTCCGGACATTAAATGATGATCCTAATATTACATATATTGTCAAAGCGCTTTACTACATGGATTACACAGGGATGGATCACGGAATGCTTTTCGGATTCAAAACAAAAAGAGAAAATAGTGATGTTTCTTCATTATACGAGTGGAGCGACCAGGGCCATCTCGTGTATTCTGATTATGACGAAGCCAACGATATAACAGACATTAAGGTTCGATATATGATTTGGGAAGATTATTGTGATCCGGAATTTTACAATGCCCCGGGAGATATTGTAAGTAGCGACGGCCTTGTTGAAGTTGAGATTGAGAGTGACGACCTATACCAGGGAATGGAGTACATCGAGATAGCAAGTGTTGACAATGTTTCTTCAGTGCCGGAGTACTCGGAAATATCTGGGATGGTGATAGGAGATGTATATGAGATCAATTCAAGATCGGGGATCAATTATTTCAAAGATAATATAGAGATAGCCTTTAATTACGATGATCTGACTATTCTCGGGTATGATGAAGCAAATTATCAGGTTTACACTTACGATGAAGAGAATTCGGAATGGGTTATAGCACAGCCGGACGAACTTCTCACTACAAGGGATTACGACAGCAATCAGATTACAATCGAGATGCTCCATCTTTCATATTATGCACTTTGCTATCATCACAATGAACCCGGTCCGCCGGAAATACTTTCAATTTCAATTGCTCCGGAATATTTAAGTCCGAATGGAGACGGTGTAAATGATAGCTTGGTTGTGAGTGTTTCAGTATCGGAGGAATCTATTGTTCATTTGGGCATTTTCAATCGAGATGGAGATGAGATTTATTGGAGTGAGGCAAATGCTCCAAACGAGATTCCAATTACATTTACCTGGAATGGAAAAGATCTCGATAATGAGCCTATTACGGACGACGGGATATATGAAGTTTATCTATATGCTCGAGATCTTGCAGGGGAATACTCTGACGAACACTTCACATCATTCGCAATTGACCTCACTTCTGCACAGACTTGGATAGAAGTTAATCCGATAAACAGTTCAAATGAGGTTTTAAAAGGAAGTATGATCAGACTTCATGCCGAAGATGCATTGAGCGGAGTTCAGTATACGCAATACCGGTTTGACGATGACGAGTGGCGCCATTATACAGAATCTATGAACCTGGCCTCATTTGGTTATGGTCTGCATACTATTGAATATAGAAGTATTGATAATACCGGAAATGTTGAATCAATTAACTCATTGCAGTTTGAGATCGTGGAAGCTTTTGATATCAGTGCGGATATTTCAGTTATTCCAAGTATCCTTATATGGGAAAATTTCAGCAATGTTTCTGAAGACGAGCACGAACAATTATCTGAATACTTCGATAATCTGGAAGGGATCATTACATATGACATTGTAGAGTCAAGCGGTGAATTTGTTTCCGGTATGAGATCCGGCTTATATAATGAATATATTATTCTCGGGAATGCTGAAAATCTCGAGGGGCATACATCGGAAGAATTGAGAGAACATGTCTATTCGGGAAAAGGCCTTATCACCTCTCATTATTATCATTTCCTGGGAGAAGGAGTAGGCCCTGAAGTCCTCGGGATCCGTTACAGCGGAGTCTATGATGGAAATGATCTGACCGTTAATCTTGTTAATTCACCGATCACCGGAGAAGGTGTGTTGACTACCATAGGGAAGACTTACACCGTGGAGTCTCTCGGGTCCTTTGAGGGTGGACATGTGACCGTATCACCGCATTTGCCGACACCTGTCATCATCGGAAATAACTATGGAGAAGGAAAGACGGTGTACTTTGCCTTTGATATGCTCAGCTCTCTTGAAGATGCGGAAGATATCCTTGCCGCCGCTATTGACTATGTCAGGCCGGAAGAAGAAAATGTAATCTCCGGTGGATACAACACGATCAAGATAAGCGTGAAATCCAATGTCTTTGACCTTCAGACGAAGATCCGTGAAATCCTGCCGGAAGGGAGCGAGATCATAAGAATAATACCCGACGGTGCGATTGAAGCAAATATTATCGATTGGAATGAGCTGATCACTGCCGGGGAAACCAGAAAGTATTATGTCTTTGCGAGACTGCCTGAAACAGGCGAGGAGTTCACATTTACTGCGGAAGTATCATATCTGGCAAACGGTATCTGGTGGGAAGAGGAACCTTTCGAGTTCACAGAAACGGTATCATATGATCCTGAAACCTTGCAAGCTGATATTATTGAAATGCTGAATGACCTTGATGTTTATGAAAAGGAAATGAAATTCATTTTCAATGCGATCAAGTGTCTGGACAAGATCCCGACCGCGGAAGATAAGGAAAAAGCGATACTGGAATGTCTGAAGGCAATAAATAATGTCAGGCAGATAGAATCAACGGATATCCATAAAATCAGGATATTGCTGGATCAGCTGTTGATTGAAATCTCATGATGTTTTTTCCGGGGAAGGGATTAGCTCTCCCCGGAAAGGAAGCTATAAAATAGGATAAAGGATTAAACCTCCGGTCTTCCATCATTCTTGAAAATGAGGGATATTATGCCTACATTATTCTTCTTCTCTTTCCTTCTGGGCAAGGCACCTGGGTTTTATTCTTTATTTGCCTCAGAGAAACTGACCCCCTTTTTGTTGCTGTATATTTTTTTCATTTTCTCATATTTCCATTCTTTTATTTTCAGATATATTTCATATATTCTTGTATATTGGCAAAATATTGTATGGCATAAAATATGCTGATATTTGCTATTGAGAGGAGAGATTATGAAAAAAGTAGTTTTATTATCTTTTTTTTGTGCTATTTTGTTATCTGCGGTTTATGCAGCTCCAATAGGGTGGTGGGATGATGTCCAATTAACCGGCACATCAACGGAATCTTCTTATCCTGATATAGAGGCAGTTGGTCAGGATTTTTATGTTGTTTGGCAGGAAGAAATGGGGGGATATTATGATATCTTTATCTCCACAAGTAGTGATTATGGGTGTAGCTGGTCAGTACCTAAAAATATCTCAAATTCATCATCGGATTCCAAATTTCCAAAGGTAAGTTTTTTAAACATTAAATCAAGAGTGATCTTTATTGTCTGGCAGGAGTACAAAACGGATCATTATGAAATATATTCCTCTCGAAGTATAGATGTCGGAAGTAACTGGATAACGCCCGAATCCATATCAAGAAGCAATACTGCAAATGCCACAAATGTAGATTGTGATTGGATAAATAACTTTACGCAAACAAGAGATGAAATAATAGTAACATGGCAGGATAATAGAACCGGAAATGAGGACATTTATTTTACAAGAGGATACTTTACTGGAAATGATACTTCACAACCGTTTGTCTGGGATGACGGGCATAATCCAGCAAATACAGATCAGGTTCAAAATGTAACAAATTCCTTGGGTGATCAAATCCATCCGACAATATCGGATAGTTTACAGGGTCCAATGATTGGCTGGGTTGATAATGGTATTATTTACGGCATTAGAAGTGAAGATTGGGGACATACATGGGGCTCAGTAACAGGTTTTGGTTCTGTTACTATTCCTGAAAATATATCCGATACTTCTGTTCATACGGCAGATTATCCCGATCTAACATGGAATAATTCTAATCATGCTTTTGCATGGATAGATAACCTTAAAATATTAGCAAAGATTGCAATGGGAGGATTAAATCTTAGTTGGTCAGGTGAATTCCCTATTAAATGGGGATTTGTTGATTCTGTTGATCTGTCATCAAAAAGTGGAATTGTTCATTCTGTATTTCAAGATGAAGTTTCAGGAGATAATCAGATATTTTATTCGGAAACAATTAATGATGGCAGTACATGGACAATTCCGATTCAACTCTCAAATTCTTCTAACAACGCTGAACAGCCTGCAATAGGATGTGATTTCCTCGGTAATTCACCTGGGGTTGTTTGGCAGGATAATAGAGATGGCAACTGGGAAATATATTTCAAGAGATATGACGATGATATTCCGTTTAAACCGCTGCTTCCCTCGGCGACAGGTGCTGAACTTGCTGTTGATGTTTCATGGAGAGTGAATGCGGAATGTGATGTTGTGGGATATAATCTTTATAGAAGCACAACTGCCGGTAATCCAAATACATATACTGTTTCAATTGCAGCACTGGTTACCGGTACAACCTATTATGATTCTCCTCTTGATCCTGCCTCCACTTATTATTATGTTATAACCGCTGTTGATAGGGCGCAAAATGAAAGCACTTTTTCAGATGAGGTTTTTGCACAACCATTACCTGCTACACCTCCGACGAGTTTGACTGCAATACCGGGAAATCAAGGTGCTTATTTAAGTTGGACTGCTTCCTTAACCGATGGTTCACTAATATCCGGATATAATCTTTACAGAAGCACAACAGGAGGAATACCCAATATTAACACTATTCAAATTGGAGGGCTGATAACAGATACAACATTTAATGATACAGGATTAATTAATGGTGCTACCTATTATTATAGCTCTACTACCGTTGATATCTATAACAATGAAAGTGATTATTCAAATGAGGATTGGTCTATTCCAATTCTTCCACCACCGGACAATTTTCAGGCATTATCAGGCAATACTGAAGCATATTTAAGTTGGAATACCGTAAATAATGCCGTAGGCTACAATCTTTACCGAAGAACCACCGTCACCACTTATGCGGCGTCAATAAATGGTGCATTGATATCGGGAACAACTTATACGGATACAGGATTAACAAATGGCGAAACCTACTATTATGTAACGACAGCAGTTGATAATGATAGTTTTGAAAGCAATTATTCCAATGAGGATTGGTCTATTCCTTCGACTGATACTACTCCCCCCTTAATACCAACAAATTTGGCGGCAATTGCTAATTATTCCAATGATTCTATTGGCCTGAACTGGGATCCGTCAACTGATGCTTCCGGTATTAAAGGATATAATATTTACCGCTCAACAACCTCCGGAACGGGTTATACAAAGATCGCGAGCTTAATTACCAATACCAATTATTCAGATAACGCCATTGCAGAAGATATTAAATACTATTATGTTGTAACCGCTGTTGATAATTCCGTATCTCAAAATGAAAGTGGTTATTCTAATGAAGCATCTACAGTATTACAGTCATTTCCTTCTAATACGGATAATGTGATGGTTTACCCTAATCCAGTAAAGTTGAAGGAATCCAATTTGATTTTTGATAACTTGCCGAATGGCACAGAGATTACAATATACTCAGTAGCAGGTAAAAAAATATTTAATGTTACTACGGTCAATCCCAAATGGGAATGGAACTTAGAGAATAACAAAGGAAAAGAGGTAGCCGGTGGAATTTACTTTTATGTTATCAGATATCAAAATAATGAAATAGTAGGTAAGGCAGCATTGATCGAGTAAAAACAGAGGGCTGGTGGTAGACAAAGCAGACATTTCAGTATCTTATTCCAATACAACAGAAATTACAGGACAATTCAGGGTTAGAAGCTCATTGTTATTTATATTTAAATCTCCACGAATATAGTATAATTTAGGCAAATTGTCTACTTTGTCTACCACCGGCCCCATCGGTGCGCTTACAGAAATTTATTATAATAAGCAGCAGCTCCATCAAGGCCGAGCTTCTTTGATTCGCTGATCAATGTATTTTTGGCAGCGATAAATTCTTTCTTGTGATCTCCCGTTTTCTTAAGGTTTCGCGTAAGTTCAAAGAGCAGATAGAGCTTCAATTCAATGTGCTCAGGTAATTTGTCTGCTGTTTTGATCCCTTTGCGCCATGTTTTGATCCCCTCTGCTATTTTGCCGTGCTTAAATTGAAATGCCCCCAGAAAACGCAGATATTCAAGCTCGGTATCCGGTGCTTTTGTTTCATTCAGTATTTTTAGGCCTTCTTGAAATCTTTGCTCATCATTTAGAAGATACCCAAGCCGAAAAAGTGTTTTTGCAAGCCTTCTTTTTGGTCCTTTCTGCCTTAGAAATTCTTCCGCTGTCTTGAGATGGAAGATAGCTTGTTCAAAATCTTCTATGTCGAGGTAGAGCTCTCCCAGATGTTCATGTGCTACACATATCCCGTTCTGGTCGCTTACTTTTTCCGCACTTTCCAGATATCTGGAAAAACACTTCTGCGCATTTTCATGATCACATTCCTTCAGATATACAAGACCCAGATTATTCAGTGCGATCCCTTTGCTTCTTTCATCCGATACCTTCTCACAGATCTCTAAGGCTTCGGTCAATGTCTTTTTGGCTTTGTCAAGCTTGTTGATATTCTTATAAAGAAGCCCCAGATTAATATTCCCCTTTGCGATCCCGGCGGGATAATTCAAAGCCTCGGATATCTCGATACTTTTTGTATAGGATTCTTCCGCACGCTTCTGATCTTTTAAAAAATTGTAAGAGATACCCATGTTCATATACGCTGCCTGAAGCCCCTTCAGATTCCCGATCTCATTGGAGATATCAACACATTTATTGAAATTGATTAAGGCGTCATCGAATCGTTCCATACTATTGTAAACAGCACCGAGATTTGAATGGATAGTAGCCCACATCCTGCGGTCTCCGATCGCGCGTGCGATCTTCATGGATTTCTGGAATACCCGTTCGGATTTATTCAATTCTCCTTGGAATTTCAGTACCGCTCCGATATTGTTGAGGGAATAACATTGACCCTTGAGGTCTTGCGTCAATACGCCGATCCGGTAGGCCTGCGTGAATGCCTCAGAAGCTGCCGAAATATCTCCCTTGGAGATATATACCGTACCCAGAGCTTTGTATGATGCGGAAAGAAGGAGTTTACACTTCTTAGAGTTTCTTCCTTTTAAAAGCTTTACGGCTTTTTCACCTTCCTCAAGCCCCCTTGGGATGTCTCCCAGTATTCTCAGAAGATTCGCCATTTGAGAGTGGATCTTTGCCTTCACGATCGCCGCTCCCCGTATCTTATCCGGAATATTTTTTAATATTGCTTCCAGCATATCGCGCTGTTTGGAAAATTCACCCCTGAACCCGAAAACGGAAGCAGAAGATATCCGCGCATCTATTTTATTGATGGAATTTGAAGGCGCTGTCTTTTCGATGAGCTTGAAGTATTTCAGCGCATTTTCGTAATCGGAAATATTCAAATACAGCTGAGCGAGCTCAAGAAACAAGCTCGATTTTTGCCTCTCTATTAGGCGGGTTTCCTCATGCTCACTTGCCTCGAGTGCTTGATTAAAATGTCTTATTGCTTCGTGGTTCAAAAACTGCTCGCCCGCTGCCTTTCCGGCGGATACGCAATATTTATATGCTTTCTTCCAATGTTCCGCGTTAATGAAGTGATAGGCAAGTACTGCTGAGTCCGCCTTTTTATTTCGTGATAGCGTTTCCATCTTTTTTGCGATGGCGCGGTGCATCGTCTTTCTTTTTTCCCGAAGAATAGAGTCGTAAATGACATCTCTAAAAACGGCATGTTCAAATATATATTCCATCTCAATGACTTCTTCCAGATGAATAATGCCGTTTTTTTCACCTTCAGATAAAGAGTCAAGGACCCCACTGTCATCTATTTTTGAAAGAAGCTCACCGGAAAACCGGATACCCATAACACTTGCAATTATAAGGGTTTCTTTGATCCGTTCCTCTAGCGCATCGAGGCGCGACATCACGATCGAAAAAATATTTTCAGGAAAACTGTCCTCTGTGTAATTCTCCGCCGGTGTCCAAATTCTATTGGTCAGCTCAATAAAACCCTTCTCTCTCAAATATGAAAGGGTCTGCTCCATGAAAAACGGATTGCCGTCCGTTTTTTTCATAATTCCGTCAACGATCGTTTTGTGAACATCATTTCCCAGAACTGCACGCGCCATCTCTTGTGCCTGTACATTATTCATCGGCTGGAATATTACCTTATTATTTCCATCAGGGATAGGATCTGAAAATCTCCTTGCTGAAAGAATCATCTTGATGGGTACCCCGTCGAATGAATTGACAAGTCGCAAGAGATCAAGTATTTCTTTAAGCAGATCCTCATTCAGAATATGAGCATTATCCGCCCATAACGCCTGCACCGATCTTTGATTTCTTAGGATGAGCTGTGCCGCCTGAATGAAGTTCTCTCTGACGGCCTTTGGCTCAAGAAACTCAAAGACCGTACCTGAAAGCGGCCGTCCAAGAAGATAATAATAAAGTATCGGGAGCAGGTCGGACATCCTCTTCGCCTCTTCCGCGTTCTGCAAAGATATAAATGAAACTAAACTCTCTACTTTCTGCTGAGGGTCCTGCTGATCCGCCATACCGGTAATATCGAGAAGCAGTTGCTTGAGCAGATCTCCCCGCCCGGGATCATTGGAGGCCTCATATCGGAAAACCTTAAGCTCCTGCTTCTTGAGTACCTCATGTATGGTCCGGGTTTTACCCATGCCTCCTTCTCCAAGAACATACAGAATATATTCGGAGGGATCCGAAAGGAAATCATTTATCGTATTTTCATACTCTTTTCGATCAATATATGGTGTGGAATATTTTTTGAAATCCCGCTTTCCAAGGGGCTCAAAGCGTTTCAATAATTCGGATTTACCCTTGACCCGGATAGGCTCAATTTCTCGATATGAGAAGTATTCTTCCGTCAGCCGTTTTACATCCCGCGAAACATAAATTCCACCTTTTTCAGCGGACTGCGCAAGCCGTGCGGCGGTATTTACGGCATCTCCGAGCAAGGTATATGTTCTCCTGTTTGCATTGCCGATTATACCCGCAAAGGCGTACCCTTGATTGATGCCGCATTTTACTGTGATCTGAGAATAGTATGATAATTGTTTCGCGATCATCTTACCTGCGGTAAGAGAATTTATTAGATCATTCGGCCGGGAAAATGGAGCGCCGAAAGTGATAAGTACTTTGAAAGACCCGGGAGAAATATTATCGATAAGCTGCAATGCTCCGCCAAATTGTTCAACAATATTTCCGATCTCGGAAACAACTTGCTGTAAAAGCGGAATGTCGGGTGAGGCGGGATCTATGCCGCTTACTTTTAAAAATATTACACTTACCGCCCGATGTTCTCCGAAGTGCCCCTTCTCGGCGATCTTGAGTATAGCATTTGGCACATAGGCCTTGACCGGGAGTGAATAATTGTATGTAAAATCACTGCTATTGTCTTTTTTGTCCTTTAATACCTGCCAGAGCTCCTCTCCCGAAGACGCGCTGTCCTCCATCTCGGCTATCATCTTTACGGCATCTCCCGCAATGAAGATATTTGCCGCATTCTCATTTCCTACGATGATCTCATTCCAGCTCCCGATAATGCCCGTCGTCTTCATCGAAAGAGAAAATGCGCCAAACGGTGTCGGGATATTGTCAAAATCCCCCATCGTTTTCATCATTTCGGAGGAACACTTTTTGCCTGCCGTCTTATCCATGAAGGAGATGAGCATTCCGTCGCCTGCAAAATAAATGACATAACCGTTGTTCTCTTTGATAATATCGAGCATTTTACCGAAATACATATCAAGAATTCCGATCAGTGCTTCTGTGCCCGCTTTTCCATGCGCACCCAGCGCCTCGCTCATCTTTGTAAATCCGGAAACATCAGAAAAAAGGAGAGCACCGCTCTTTCTGATAATATTGGTTTTCGGCGCTTCACCTGCAAATGGTAGGAAGGCCTTGTAGCTGTCTTTTACCATGGTTTATTATATAACGAATTGAGATAACGGTCAAGAAAAATTAAATAGAGGTTAGAGGTTTGAGGCTGGAGGTTGGGGCAGAGGGGAATGAATATAGTGAATAATGAATAATGGGGGAGGAGAACTGAAGCACATACGCACACATCATACGCGGGAAACTAGGAAGAATCGCGACATTTGCGAATGTAATCGCAAAATATACCGATTATTTGCGAATGTAATCGCAAAACTTGACTATATTGGCAAAATGCATTATAATTTATCGTGATAATAAAGAGAGAGTTAGAAGACCTTATTGTTTCACGAATGTTCAAAAAGAAGATCATTATAATCTATGGGCCCCGGCAATCAGGAAAGACAACAATAGTAAAGAACATCTTGGAGCAGGTCGATCTCCCTTCGATTATATTAAATGGCGACGAATATGATATTAGGGATGAGTTTTCAAATACAAATTCCGCAAAACTCGGAAGAGTTATCGGAAACAATAAAATAGTAGTTATAGACGAAGCACAGAGAATAAGTAATATTGGGCTCACGCTAAAGATCATGGTGGATAATTTCCCTGATGTTCAGATAATAGCAACAGGCTCCTCTTCGTTCGAGCTGGCGAATATTGTTTCTGAGCCACTGACCGGAAGAAAACTGGAGTACCTGATACTTCCCTTTTCATTTAATGAGCTCTCAAGGCATTATGGATATATTGAGGAAAAGAGATGCCTGGAAGAGAGACTTATATTCGGGAATTATCCTGAAATTGTCGTTTCACCGGAGCTGAGGGAAGAATATATGCATCAACTTGCCGATAGTTATCTATACAAGGATATTATGATTTGGAATAATATAAAGAAGCCGGAAAAGTTGGAACGGCTCGTGAAGACCTTGGCTCTTCAGCTTGGTAATGAAGTTTCATACAACGAACTTGGTCAGATCACGGGCCTGGATAATGAAACAGTTGAAAAGTATATTAATCTTTTGGAGAAGTCGTTTGTAATATTCAGATTAGGATCATACAATCGCAATTTGAGAACCGAATTAAAGAAAAGTAAAAAGATCTATTTCTATGATAATGGTTTACGAAATGCTGTATTGAATAATTTTTCTCCCTTACAGTCCCGTCAGGATATCGGCGCATTATGGGAGAACTATTTTATCAGCGAGAGAAAAAAGTTATTGAGTTTCAGGAAAGTATATGCCCTTCAATATTTTTGGAGAACCACAAGCCAGCAGGAAATAGATTACATCGAAGAGAAGGATGAAAAATTATCAGCCTTTGAGATCAAATGGAATCCCGCGAAACGGATATCATTTCCCCGCTCGTTCAGAAATGCGTACAAAACTGCAGAGGTATTCAAGATAAATAGGGATAACTATGCAGATTTTTTGGAAGAAATCGGGGACGGTGGTTCACAAAGTTAACAAAACTCCGCTATCATCGAAGGCATTTTGAATTACTCGGTTTTAAGAAAATATGAATCAGATCACTCTCCAATTCAGTGTGAAAATGGCCAAATTCTCTTATATCGGGCAATTGTATCGTATTTGCAACAAAATCAACCTCCGTCCCTATTACTTGAAGATACAGTAAAAATAATATACAATTTCCCATGGAAACAAAAGAGATACTAAAGAAGCTTGTAAATGTACCGTCGATCTCAAATAATGAGAATGAGATCTGCGCCGTGGTATTTGAGATGCTCTCGAATATAGGACTAGAGACAAAAAGGATCCCTGTGGATGAGAATGGGTTTTGTGTTTATGCGGTAAAGGGTGATCCCAAGATTATTCTGAACGCGCATCTGGATACCGTCCCTCCGCATATTCCTTTTAGCGATCGAGGGGAGAAATTATTTGGCCGCGGCTGCTGTGATACAAAGGGCTCTGCTGCCGCTATGATCTGTGCAGCATCTGATGCTATTGACAAGGATTTCACCGATTTCGGCCTCTTATTTACCGTCGGAGAAGAGGTGGATTTCAGGGGCGCTATCGAAGCCAAAAGGCAATTATCACCGTTACCTTTTATGATAGTGGGTGAGCCGACTTCTCTGAGGCCGGTCACCGCGCATTTCGGGGTGGAGAAATTTACATTTCTGGTCAAGGGCATTGCCGCTCACAGCGGGTATCCCTGGAAAGGTGATAATTCGATAAGTAAAGCCGCGCGTCTGATAGTCGCTTTAGAGGATATCAAGGCGGAAAAAGACACGACATTCAGTATATGTATAATAAAGGGTGGGGAGGCGGATAATATAATTCCGGCGGAGACAGAGTTCGTATTAACACTAAGAAGGGATCCCGGTGACGATACCGATTATAAAGATATTTTTTCGCGGGTTCTGTCAACTTACAATGCGGTCATCAGGGAGCATTTTGTATTGCCTGCAGTTGAATGCAGATTGCCGAAAGAGCTGTCATTCCTGGGAGATGGCGAGACCGTGTCCTACGGCACCGAGCTTTCAATTTTCAAACATGGTGTAGTACTGGGGCCGGGAAGCATTGAAAATGCCCATCAGCCGGATGAATTTGTCCTCCTTTCCGAGCTGGAATCCGCTCGGGAACTGTATTTGCGGATTCTTAGAAATAATGAACAATGACGCTCCGCAGGGACATGCTTCGCAGAGCACAAGCGACAAGTGCACAAGGCACAAGTGCAGAGGAAAATAATAGAAATTGACAATGAACAATGATGCTTTGCAGAGGTTAGAGATATAATGAAAGAA
>JAGLWT010000071.1 GCA_023133295.1 bacterium
CCGGCGCTGCCGGGCTCCCGTTGAGCGGATGCGGAGAGGAAATAAAGAGGAGGAGAATGTCATCCAGAGGGAACTTGTGACCGTGGGATCCAGTTTTATTTCATCCTGGTTCTCACTTTACACCTCACACTTCACACATCGTTCGTTGCACGAACGACTGTCATCGTATTTATGTATCAGACCATTACTTTCTACGAACAGGAGAAGCATTCAATACCTTGAGTTTCGCGTCAAGCGGAAGCTCAAGAAATCTCTTTTTCACATCATCGTTTTTAAAATAGATCCTAACCTCATCCTTTTCCAGGACCCTTGTTATCTGATCCCTGAATTCGGTAAGCGCTGAAGCGCCGATATCGGTTTGCGGTTCAGTTTTCACTTCTTCTGTGCTTTCTACCGTATCTTTCCGCTGTATTTTATTCTCTGAGGACGGCTTCGCGTTCAAAGCCTGATGCGCCTGCGCTACCACTTCATTGAAGGAATCGCGCTGCTGATCCAGAATATTCTCGAACTCCTGATCCATCTTTTCAAAGTAATTGAAATCCATTTGGGGCAAAGGCTTCTTATTTCCTTTAAGATAGTAATTTGTTTTGAAATATATCCTTTGAAGCTCGGGTTTGATCCTCTTTTCGCTCATCTTGAGGCGAGTGGAGGCCCCGGGGGACTTCGCTGTTTCAGTGGAAAAGTGAACCGTCCTCTTAAAATATGCTGCATTCTTCAAAACCTTACTTACATAAACCATATGATAGAGGTCGATATGCTTTTTCTTCAGATGTGCGGGACCGGCATAATAGCCCTGAAGCATCTTTTTGATCCGATATTCAGCAGAATACCCGTATTTTGATGCTTTTTTTTCCAAGTATGAGAGAAAACGACAACACGCCTCAATATTTTTTGCGGGTTTGTAAAGGTCTTTAACAGAATATCCCATCCCTTTCCCCGTAGCAGGCATTATCTGACAGAGCCCGATAGCACCCTTGTGTGATACCGCGTAGGGGTTGAAATCTGATTCCGTTTTTACAAGACCCTTGACAAGATGAGGGTCCAAGCCATATATACCTGCATATTTGTGGATCAAGCCATCATATGTACTATTACCCCATATCTGAGGATTCACGAGCAAAAAGACAATGAAGAGAAGAAATGTTACTTTTTTACACATTTTTAACTCCTTTTCCTTTCTTGTTCAATTTATATGCCTGTAATGGTGGGGATGGTGATAATTGTCACCAAATACGCGCAATTATCGCAAATATTCCCACATTACCTGCTTCCTTATTCAATGGTGGGCTTGTAAAAGATCGCCATCCTGTTCCACTTGTCCTCAAGTTCTGCCGCCGGCCATTTCTCTATACCCGAAGCGGGATCAATGACAGTGAAAACGCCGTCTTGAAATCTTTCGATCACAACGGCATGATCAATTAATGCGTTAAGACGAAAGGTCGTTATTACAGGAATCCTGATATTCTTCAACTCTTCTATGGTCGTAAAGACCAGAACGGGAGTGAGTGTGGGATTATTCATCTTCTTTGACAATGCATAGAGAATACCCGCATCACCAACACCCCGGCCGGGAATTGTTTTCGAGATACTCGCCATCTCGCCTTCATGTGCATCAATGCCGTAATATGAAAGCAGATTTACCATTGAAGCCGCACCGCATGTATAATGTGTGGTTTGAATACACACATTGTCAATATCACATCTATTATCAAATTCATAGGCCTTGAAGGGAATAAAAAAGGAGAGGTTCATCAGAAAATAATAGGTAAACAATAAGCCGGCCAGGGTGTGAAGCAAACTACGGGTGAATTTTCTTTTCATCGGAAATGATGCAAGCAGAAAGAAGGAGACAGAAAAGGGAGCGACCCAAAAAGTGCCAAAGAAAAGATAATACTTAAAGGTGTTCACGCTCCAAATATAATAAGAACGGACGGATAAAGACAAAACAAAGAGAATTATAAAGGCCAGTAAAGGAAGCAAGAAGCATTCATGCCGTCTGATACGAGAGCCGAAACGGAGGCTTATCAAGGCGGTTGATATAAGCAGAAGTAAATTTATGACAGGCAGAAGCAATTCCATAGGATATTATACGGTGATTTCACTATATTTCAAAATTTATTGAATGAATGGAAATTATTTTGAATATTTTGAGAATTCAGGTAAAATGAAGGATGAGGGAAACAGAAAACAAAAGACTTGACGATAGAGAGCCCATTGAGATCACTCAGGGTATCTGGTGGCTGGGTTTCGCAGATTATGAAGCGGGATTTTCAAATAACCCGTATCTGATAGTTGATGGGGAAGAAGGCGTTCTCTTTGACCCGGGGCCGGAGCACCCTTTCTTCAGAGAAATGCTGATCCAGAAGATCAGGAAGGTGATGAAGCCGGAGAAGATCAAATATGTGGTCGTTCACCATCAGGATCCGAATTTATGGGGATCTATCCCCCATTTGGAGCGCATACTTCACCCCGATCTGGTGATCATAACCCATCCCGGTACCTTCCCTTTTATTTCGTATTACGGCATCAGAAAGAGGATATTGCCTGTAGGCGACAATGACACTCTGGAATTAGCATCAGGAAGGAAATTGCGATTCATTCATCTTCCCTATATGCACTTCGCCGGAAATATGGCGGCATTGGACGAGAAGAGCCAAAGTCTGTTCTCCTCAGATATATTCGGCGTTTTTGACCATAACTGGTCTCTATACGCGGACGAATCCTATCTTGAGAAGACCCGATACTTCATCGAACATTATGTGGGAAGCAAGAAAGCGCTTAAGTACGCATACAAGAGGATCTCCGGTTTAAAGCCAAAGCGCATCATACCTCAGCACGGAAGTATTATAGAGGAAAATCTCGAAGGATTCTTAAATGTACTCCGAGATGCTGAGCCGGGAAAAATGGTTGAGGAATTGGACAACAAACCCTCGGTAGCTCAAGAAAGTCAATTGACCGAAATAGGGCTGGAGAAATTGAAAGCGGCAACAGGTAAGAACCTTAAGGCAGCTGATTTTTCTAAATTATTGGAACTCCTGCTGAGCGAAGATGCTATCAATGTCATTTCCGTAATGGAATCCATCTATAGAGCGGCTCACGAAATGGGAGTAAGTAATCCATTGAATTTCGGACGGAACCACCGCTGGGGAACAATAGACCGTTCACAGGCTTTTTATATGTACAATGCGATAAACAAAAGACTTATCAGCAAGCAATTTGACCTGTATCACGGAGAATCTTCCAAAATGAATAGTATATTAGAGCAGGAACTTCAATCCATAATTGAAAACGCTACGGTAATGTTCATCAATATCCGCGGATTTACCGAATGGTCTGGCGGAAGATCGCCATCAGAGATCGTTCACACATTGAATACTCATTTTGAATTAGCGGCAAGGGTCATTCATCAGCACAATGGGCAGATCAATAAGATCATGGAGGACATGATCCTCGCATTTTTTTCAAAAGACGATTGTCAAAACTGGCTTGAAACTGCAAGAGAGATCCATCAGGCGATCGAAGAAAACTTCATGCTGCCGGTAGGTATAGGTTGCTCTTACGGCAGAATTATTTTGGGAGATTTCGGCATAGAGTCGAGATTGAACTATACCGTTATCGGAGACACTGTAAATATGGCATCACGGCATTGTTCTTTCGCGGACAAGGGAGAAACATCTATCTCCGATAAACTCTTTGATACATTAACTCAAGAAGAAAAAGAGCTCATAGAGCGATTGCCGGGATTTCATCAATTCTCTACAAGGGTCAAACCCAATGATACGGAAATAAAAGGATTTAAATTCAAATTCAATAAACTCGAGGAGGAGTAAATGGAAAAGTATCTGTTTATCAAAGCTACACTGGAAGCATTTGCCAAAGAAGATTTTTTCAAAAAAATTACTGCGCTTGTGATCCGCATTCTCTGCGGCATTGTTGTGATCTTCTCATTAGTATCCTGGATCAAATTATGGAAAGTTGTTTTTGATATGAAAGGGTCGGATGTGATTGGCGGTATTTTCTTCCAATTATTATTTATTGTTGGTGTTTACATGATCGTACACATTCTGCTCATCAGGGCAAAGGATATTTCCGGAATGAAGAAGGAAGAATTCTATGTATTGCCGATCATTTCAACCGTCTTAAAGATGCTTGGCGAAGTTCACGCGGCATTATTTGTATTCACGGGTTGGGCCGGCGGCATTTTCATATGGATCTCAGGGCAAGAGGCCAAAAGCGTTATCAATACTCTACCCCTAATAAAATCAGCGGGCAGGGTTACGCCGGACTTCATGGGCGGATTGACATTTATCGTCAAACTGACGCTCATGGGCTTTCTCGCCATTGTCTTAATGTATGCTGCTGCTGAAGTGGTAAAAATATTTCATAGAGTAGAGAAAAATACGAAAAAGTAAGGCGAAGCGCGTAGGCGCTCCGCAGTGCACAAGTGGAACAAGGGACAGGGTACAAGTGCACAAGGCACAAAATATAATTGACAATGGACAATTGACAGTTGACAATTAAAAAGTAGAACCCAAAGAGATTCTTATCTTAAACGATTTTCCGGTTACGGGTGTGGATATTGCTTTGTTCTCCATTTCTTCACTGTATTATCCCACTTTACACTTCACACCTCACACTTCACACTTTCTTTTACTCTTGTGCACTGTTCAGAAAGTGAAGCTTTCAGAACATCTTTTTTGTTGAATTAATTATTAAAAAGCTTTATAATATAAAATAATGTTCGTGGAGGTTTTACATGAAAAGATTTTCAGGATTTTTTGTCCTAGCTGCGATGATCGTTCTTATGATCGGATGCGGAAATACCATCGACCTGCAGGTAAATAAGCTTTACTCGAAGGATACGAGAGCGGATGCCGTTAAGATACTGTCAAAGGCCGCACCGGAAGATGCTTTCTACCCCGTTGCCGAGATACTCAAGGCGCAGGACGGAGACCTCGTGGCAACCGCAATTGAGATCATGAAGGCTTGGGGGCCGGAAGGTATTTCAGAGCCCTTGAAACAATTGATCATGGAAACTGATAACAATAATCTCGCTACCAATGGCCTGCATGCCCTTGCGGAGGTTGCCGGCACTTCTGAAGAAGACTTTTTCATCGCGAGGCTGAAAGACGAACGCCCTATGGTTGTTGTCCAAGCACTTTCCGAACTGGGAAATATAAAGTCAGTGAAGGCCGTAGAGCCGCTGTATGATTTTTTAGATCTTGAGTTAATGCGGACAGGAACCCTGCAAATGGCGATCAACACCCTGACCAAGATCGGAGATAAGAAGGCGGCACCAAAACTTGAGGCACTGCTCTATTCAGGAGTTGAATCGACAACCCTGAAAATAAATCTTGTCAAGGCTATCTCTTCGATCGATGCGGACAAAGGATTTGAGATCGCCGAAAAAGAAATTACTACAAGTACCGGTGATATTAGATATTTTACCGCGCTACTCAATGTTTTCTCCTCTATCAAAGATGTGCGAATAGTACCCATTCTAAAGGACCTCAAGCAAGATGTCGGGCCGGGACTGGGAAAGAAGATAGATGCGGCTGTTATTGAGATAGAAAAAGAATAGCTCAATTTGGATAATTCACATTCTTTCCGACCATTTCTCAGCGATCTTCTGGAGTTATTTAAAGAAGTAACTCATTTGCAGGACAGGGATCATGTCCTTCAAAAGATCGGGAATTTCACCTACAAGTTCTTGGAATGTGAGAACATTGTGATCTGGTTATGGGATGATAGGGAAGAACTTCTGAAGCCCTTCAAATATTGGGGATTTACTCCGGACGAGATGAAGGGGCATGTTTATGAAAAGGGAGAGGGGCTCCCGGGAACTGTTTTCAAAAAAGGAGTACCTCTCTTTGAAAAATCTCTCAAGGACAATGAGAATTATGTTTTCAAGAATACTGCAGAAGACAAAATACGCAATTTATTAATGGTCCCCATCTTCTTTAAAGAAGAAGTGATCGGCGTATTGGATGTTTCCAATAAAACAGATGGAACTTTTTCAAGCGACGATTTCAATAAATTACTTCTTATTTCATTTATTTTATCAATAATTCTGAATATTACATCAAACCAGGATGAAGCCACAAAGAACTATCAGTACTATTCTTCGCTGGTGGATATCTTCGGAGCATTCAACTTTGCCAATAGCGATGAGGAATTCTTCTCCAATTTAAAGAGCATTCTGGCAAATATTTTCCGAACAGAAGTCGTTCTCGTGCTCCGTAAGAACGGCGTCATATATTTTCCTGCGGCAATTGAAGACATTCCGGAGAATCTGCCTGTATTCTCTCAAGAGTCCGATATCGTCTATGAGCTCGGAGCGGCTATTGTATTTATTCAAATACTGAATTATGATATCTATTTTATATTGAAGAGTTCGGAAACATTCAGAGACCTTATTAACGGGCCTGAAAAATCAATACTGATACGAGAGATATTGAAGAGGGTTGTGAGTCAGTATTTTGATCAAAGAAAGTTATCCACTAAGAATTACCAATTCGACCTTCTTTACCGTATCGGACAGCAATCCCTCGATACAACTATCTCAACCTCCGATCTACTTAAATCCTTTGCGATCGAGATCTATGAGACCTACAAATTATATTCATTGGAAATACTGGCAATAGACGGAAGTAAATATACGAACATCGTTACCGAAGGCCTTTATAAGCGGGATATTATCCTTGTCCCTGTGGAAGCCTCCATCATCTCCCTGCTGAATACTCAAGATGTTTTCATTTTGAATGCAGAGAATTCAAATCTTTATGGAAATTTCGTCTTTAACCCTTCAACCGAAGACAATACCGTTTCTCTATTTTCTACCGCTTTAAAAGATGAGAACGGGATACACTTCATTTTGATCTTCAGATGGGATGAGATATTCTCTCCGGAAATGAATTTTTTCAATTTCCTCGACCTTCTTAAAAAAGAAATACTTGCAAAGGATTATTCTATGCAACTCATGGATAAATTGAACAGAACGACCAATGAGACCATCAAGCTTCTGATGACCGTGCTGTCCTATAAAGATCCTGAGATCATCAGCCACTCTAAGAGAGTTGCCGAGGTCGCAGTCGCCCTGACCGAGCTTTTTTCCTTGAACATAAATTCTATGGATATGAGATTGGCGGCATATCTGCATGATCTCGGAAAGGTCGGCATAGAAGATTCCCTTTTAAAGAGTTCCAAGGAATTCACCAGTGATGAATTTGATCTTGTTAAAAGGCATTCTGAGATCGGCTACGACCTGATAAAGAACTATGATTACCCTACGGATCTGAAAAAATCCATTCTGCTTCACCATGAGAAATGGAACGGCGAGGGTTACCCTAAGGGCCTGAGCGGCGAGGAGATCCCCGTTTTTGTGAGAATAATGACGATATCCGACTCCATTGATGCTATTCTTTCCGAGAGACCGTATAAGATCAAGAAGAGCTTTTCTCAATTGAAAAAGGAATTACGGAATGAGAGCGGGAAATCCTTTGACCCTACATTGACCAATATACTGATAAATAATTGGGAAGTTTTCTTAGATAAGGTGAGTCATATCTATGAGAAAAGTCCTTAGAATACTCATTGCCATCTTAATCCTTTCAACGGGGATTCATTCCACAAGGTACATCACTTGGAACGAAAATGGATCCGATCTTACTCAAAAGTTGAAGCCTTTTCTTGGTGAGAATAAGATCACCACTCTTGTCAATTCGCCGGACGGCCTCATTTTCGGAGGAACAGGCAGCGGATTCACGGCCGGAGACGCCATTTTATTTTATTTTGATCCCACCCTAATAACCGATTATAGCTATGGATACGCCCCCGATGATTACCCAAGAGCAATAATTCAACTTGCCACCACTACCATATATAGAAATATCATGGCAATACAGATACTTCAAACCAATAGCATCCCTGATACAATCTTATTTGTAGCAGAAACTGGAGACGGATCTGATAAATATGCAGTATATTCTATTGATTATGAGGCGATTACTTCTGCCACACCGTATGATTACCTCCACAAGGTCATAGAGAGCCCCAACGGATGTGTTTATGTAACTGCATTTGGCCTCGGACCGCAAAGAAGCGGAAAGAACCCCCTTTTATATATTGCGGCAGACAACGGTGTGACCGACTCCCATGTGGAGGTCTTCGATCCAGAAACAATGAGCTTTGTTGATACCATGTCTTTTGGTGTCTATTCTGAGACATCGGCGAAGGATTATCTGGGGTACTCCTTTACAAGTGATGATACATACGCCTATATGGGCACATTAACCTACAATAATATCGCAAGGATACTCCGTCTTCATCCGGATGGTTCCTGGGATGAAATGTTCCAGCCTACTTTGGAATATTTCAGAAATGACGATACAGCGCCTACACTACAAACCGCTATTTCCGCAATGGAATATTACAATGGCAGGATCTATTGCGGTACATCATCCCTCTCAACGAAATACGGGGGTAACCTCTTTTATTATGACACTACCATTTCTACCGGCAGTATAATTGGATTGTCAGGCCCGGAAACAAGAACATTCACAGTTTCGGATCTTGATGAATGGGATGGAGAAATATACGGCGCTACCATCGCTGAAGAGGAACCAGATACGACCACAAATTACATAGGATGCTCTCGCATATTTAAAATATCATCCTCTGGTATTATTGATTCCAGAGAAGTGCTGGATTATCGAATCCCCGCCGCTTCATATTACAACCCCTCAAGGATCAGTGCCATTTGTAAGAGTCCACTTTCCCGTGACATCGTATTTGGAACTGAGTATATTGGCGGTCAAGATTACGGAGGATTGATCGGCTTGACCGACTTCTACCCTCCATCGGCGCCGGCGATCAAAAGAATAGATAAGCATGAGGGACGCTACCGCATCTATATCTCACCGACTGGAGATGATTATCTCTTTGGAGAAGCGACCGAATACCGCATCAGCGGCGGAGATTCCGCGCTTGCCGACAATCCTTTTGGAATGAAAACCCCGATTGAAACGACGGATCACGGAGATTATCTTGAGGCATTTTCAATTGATCACCCCTATCTCTATATCAGGGCATTTGATAATGTGTATAATTACTCTTCATTTGCCGATGTTCAATTCACACTTTCCAATATTAAAGTATTTCCTAATCCCGCTATTCAAAAGGATGGCGTAAATATCTACCTTCCCGCTTCAACCGATAAGGTGAATATTTATGATATTTCAGGTAATGAGATACCGGTATCTGATTTTGTGATATCGCAAGCAACTAATTCCGAGGGAATGCTCAATTATTTCTGGGATCTTAAAACATCAGATGGTGATAAGGTATCAAGCGGAATCTATCTGATCAGCGTTTTTGATATCGACGAGAATACATATCATTTGAAACTTGCGGTGATCAACTAAGCAGAAGCTACGAAGAGACACGCTTCGCAGAGCACAAGTGACAAGAGCACAAGTGCACAAGTGCAAAAGAAAGTGTGAAGTGTGAGGTGTGGCGTGTGAGGTGGAGAGAAGATAAGGGATGGATTATTTTTCTGGAATATTTCTTATCCATTCTCTTTCCGATTTCCCTTTTCTCGTATCTTCTCTTTCCCGTATTTCCTGCTCCCTTCGGATATATTGGGAACAGAAATGGGGACGGTGGTTGGCATAGTTGGCATAATTCACCTCCTAAATGCTTCATAAGTAAAGATGCAAACGCCGGTAACGGCGATTCGTGCATTTAGAAAAATGTCAAAATAATGGGGCCAGAAGTGAGCAGTAAGTGCGCAAGTGACAAGGTTTAAGAAGAGAACAACTGGATTCCCAATCGAGTTGGGAATGACGGATGTGAATATTTCCTATCCCCTCTCTTCGATCTCATCTTTCCTACATTTCCTTCTTTGTATCTTTTTTCGTGTTTCTCCCTCTCCTCCCCTCCCTATCACTTGACCCGTTGGGGAATCTAATATAGGGACGGTGGTTGACATTGTTGACATCAGAACATAATAGTAAGTGCACCAGTGGACCCAGTGCCCCGGTGGAACATGGGAAGGGTTGGCTAGGATGATAAGGTGATAGGTTGATAGGTAAAACGGGAATGACAGAGGGGATGGATCCTTCGCGGAAAAGCTCAGGATGACACGCAAGGGAGGACAGGTCAAGCCCTGTCCCTACAAATATACTGCAATTCTTAATTCTATTATCCCACTTTACACTTCACACGTGAATACTTGTACCCTGTGCAATGTATTCATTCCCCTCTGCACCAACCTCCAGCCTCTAACCTCTATTTATGAATCGGACACTAGATCTCTCAATTTACTTTCAATGTTGATCTTTAATTCGTAGATATTATTGAATTTCTGTTCTGCCTTTTTTATTTTTCTATTGGTTTTTGTCAGCTCTTCAGAAGAAGCCTCCTCGCGGAGAAGTTCCAATTGAAAAAGTTCTTCTTCCAATTTCTCCAAAGAAGACCGCAACTTTTCCAGACGGGCTCGGTAATCATTGCGCTTTTTGCGTTTTTCTTTAGGATTCAGCAGATTTACGGTTTTGCTGCCGATATCTTCGCGGATCTCATCTGTTAAATGCTTATCTCTGATATAATGATATGATCCATAGTATTCGTGCAGGACCTTATTTTTGATGGTCAGCACTTTATTAACAAGTCCGTCAAAGAGATCTGAATGATGACTTATCAGTAACACCGCTCCCGGAAACGATTTCAAAACATCCTTAAATACGCCTACCGTCCTTATGTCTAAATGATGTGTGGGCTCATCGAGGATCAGTAGATTGGCTCTCTTTGAAACCAATTCCATCAGGCCGACTCTTGCCTTCTCGCCGCCGGAAAGAACTCCGATCTTTCTGTCAAGGTCATGAAAAAATAGAAATCTTGCCAATATCATCCGGTATTCCGGACCGAATAACCGTTGAACAAAATCTTCAAGACGCATATCCTTGATCTCCGCCATCTCTCTATCCTGAGAAAAATATGCGATCGATGTCATCGTGTCAACTTCGATGCGTGACATATTTCTTTCGACGATCGGATCATTCGCTATCGCCTTTACAATGGTGGTTTTTCCGCTTCCATTGGCTCCCAGAAACCCCAATTTATCATCCCGCTCTATCTTAAAGGAACCGCTCTTGATGATCGTATCGCTACCGTATGATAATGCCAATGACTCGGCGCTCAGGTAGACCCTGGGCTGCTTCGGCACATTCAAAAAGTTCAATTTCACTGAATTTTCATGCCTTATCGGTACATCGGCGGTATTTTTCAGTATTTTATTAAGCACTTTCTGCCTTGTACGCGCCTGCTTTGTCGTACTTTTATCGGCAATGTTCTTTCTAATAAATTCTTTTAGTTTCTTTATTTTATCTTCCCGTGTGACGGTATCCGCTTCTCCCTTCTCTATCAACTCTTCTTTCCTTTTCATATATTCATGGAAGCCGCATGCGAACTGAGAAAATTTTCTATTGTCCATATCAATGATATCCGTGGACAGAAGATCGATAAGATCCGGATTATGGGAAACGAAGAGAATTATTTTCGCGGATTGCTTCAGCTTCTCCGCAATACTCCCCAGTATCTTGATATCAAGATGGTTCTCCGGTTCGTCCAGAAGAAGAATATCGGGATTTCCCGTGATAATTCCCGCCAAAGCGGCGCGCATCATAAAGCCGCCGGAAAATTCCGCGAGCGGGCGATCAAGGTCATCAGAAGAAAATCCCATAAGAAGCAGATTTGCTATCAATTCACCTTCAAGCAAATCCCATCCTGATGCTGCCTGCTTCAAATTATGTGATGCGATATTCCACACGGAATCTTCCAGATCAACATCATCAAAGGGTTCTTGCGGAAGGTAGCCTATATTCAATTTGCCAAGTCCAAAGATCTCTCCTTCGTGATCAGTTAACTTACCCGCAAGTATCTTCAAGAGAGTCGATTTACCGCATCCGTTCGGGCCGACAAGGGCATATCTCTTGCTTTCACCGAAGGATAAGGATGCATTCTCAATGATCTTCCTTGCGGCTATTGTATAATTGAGGGCATTGAACCCAAAAGAGAGTGCCATATTAACCCTCGAAGGTCACAGCCTGCCTTCTCACATTATAAAGAGAAACATCCCCGTCCACATTTGACACCAAGGCCTTCTTCAAGGATCTCATGTTTCCACTCTCAAAGGGCAGATCGATCTTCCCGGCTTCTCCTGAATCGGTAATATATGAAAAAAGCGAACTTAAAGGTTTGGGAGAAGAATCCATTTCCGTAACTTCCATTAATTCCAGTCCTGAACAGGAATTGGAATTGAACTTCGCTATCAGGTCCATCTTCGCGGCAGCGCGAAGCTTGATCCAGAAATACTCTGCCTCGCTTGATGCTCCCAATGGCAGGGCTCCGAAGCCGCTTATCTTATCATTTCGTGAAAATCCCTTCTTCTGAGAAATAGGGGTACCCATCATTCGGAATATTCGGGAGATCACATACATAAGATCATTGTTTGAAATGAACGCCGAAACCCCGGACTTTCTGAAACGCAATAATAATCCCTTCTCCTCTCCTTCAACGGATGATGGAGAAGCGGCTTGCTTTCCTTCCGCCGGGGAAGATGATGTCGGCTGTATATCTTCGTCACAAACTCCGCAATTCAAACATTTTCCGCTGAAGCAATCCTCAGTTTCCACATTGTTTTCAGAGCGGAAGGCCTCCATTTCTGTGAATTGCCTTTTGTTCAACTGAACTGTGTTTCTCCAATGGGGAGACGGTATTTCATCCAGGAATTTGTACGCCTTATGCTTCTCTATCAAGGCTTCGACCTTAATTGTATCTTCGGAAGATATGCCTTCACTATTGATAAAAGGTATTATGTCTTCTATTAATTTGCTGACCGTAGAATCGCCGCGTCCAAAAATACATTCAAGATCAGATAGGATCAATTTGGGAAATTTCAATCGTATCTCTCTGTATCTGATCCCTTTTCTGATCGTTTCGATTCGCTCTGACAGAACATTTTTCGCCGCCCGGGGTTCGCATTCATATGGGGTGTGCGGCTTCGGAGAGAACACTGAAAGCGAAACATTGATCTTAAAACCCTTCCCCATGAACCGCGAAGCCCTGTTAAGAAGGTCTATCAAAGCATCAATATCCTCTTCTTTTTCTCCCGGAAGGCCCAGCATGAAATAAAGCTTGATCCGTTTCCAGGAATGCCCTTTCACCTTCTTCAGGGTCTCAAAAAATGTATCATCAGAGATCTTCTTATTGATCCTTTTTCTCAGCGCTTCACTCCCCGCCTCCAGAGCAAAGGTCAATGAGGTCATTTTTCTACTTCCCAGCACCTTAAGAAGTTCAGAAGAGACAGAGTCAAGGCGTAATGACGGAAGGGATATCTTCAATCCGGGATGCCTTTCAATGAGTGAGAAGATAAGAGGCTCCAATTGAGAGTAATCCCCCGAAGAAAGAGAAAGCAAATTAACTGCGGATATTCCCTTTTGTCTGATCTCATCACTTATCGAATCAAGAAGGGTATTTACATCACGCTCCCTATGCGGCCGGTAAATATATCCGGCAAGACAGAAACGGCAGCCGGAAGTGCACCCTCTCATTATCTCAACCTCATAACGCAATTCTCCGATAGCTGTTATCGGGATCAATTGCTCCCTTGGCGGGAGCGAGGATGCGAAACCGGACCAGCGGGAAATCGGTGCCGGAGTCTGTTTTTCGGTTTTATCTGAGGGGATGATCACGCCATCCAGCGCTTTCACCTTCTCAAAAAATAGAGGCGTACGGCCATGTGACTTGTACAATTCAATTATCCGGGGAAAGAGCTCTTCACCCTCACCCAAGAAAAGAATATCGAAAAAGTCGAAAAGAGGGGTGGGGTTCATTATACCCGGTCCGCCGCCGATCACTATGGGATTATTATCATCACGGTCCCGTGATCGTCTTTTGATCATCGCAAGATCAAGCATTTTTAAGGCTGCAGGAAAAAGCAGCTCGGAGGGTAATGTGATCCCGAAAAAATCGGCTTCTTTCACAGAACGAAAGGTTTCCAGAGTATAAAGGGGGATCTGAGCCGCAGACATTGCAGCGCACATATCTTTATCGGGAAGGTAGCATCTCTCAAAGGCAATATCGGGATCGTTCTTGAAGATGTCATAGAATATCTTTACCGCAAGATTGGACATTCCCAATTCATAGAGGTCAGGGAAACCGAAGGCGACCCTTACTGAAGCATCCGGCTTTCGGATTATCCCGATCTCATTGCCTATGTATCTCTGCGGATACTGGACACTTTGTATTAACGGAAGCAATTTGTCGGGGATATTCATTTTCAGATCAGTCGTCTAATAACTCGGTTTCCAATTCAAATATCTTCTCAATGCCGGCTTTGGCTTCATCCAGAACTTTTATGAGAAGCTCCTGTGAGTAGGTTTTACCTTCAGCGCCCCCCTGGATCTCAACAATATCTCCTTGTTCATTCAAAATAATATTCAGATCAACATCAGCCGTTGAATCTTCGGAGTAATCCGGATCAACAAGTATCTTATCATCACTTACCGCCACGGAGATCCCCGCAATACGCTGTTTCAAGGGTAGAGATGTGAATAATCCGTTATTCTTCATATGCCGCAATGCTTCTACGAGAGCTATATATCCTCCGAGCAGACTCGCGATCCGTGTCCCTCCATCTGCCTGTATCACATCGCAATCGATCCAGATCGTCTTCTTGGGAAGGGCTTCCATATTCACACATGAACGAAGCACCCTACCGAGCAGACGAGATATCTCACTCTGTCTTCCGTCTGGAACTATGCGATTCTCATTGCGCTTTTTTCTTTGTGAGGTCGATCTCGGGAGCATTCTATATTCCGCGGAGATCCACCCGGATTTGGTTTTCATCAGATGAGGAGGTACCCTGTTCTCTATGGAGGCAGTAACGGCGATAATATTATTCCCCCACTTTACCCAAGCAGAGCCGTCCGCCCATATACTCCAGTTCTTTTTTATTTCGATCTTTCTTATCTCATTATCTTTTCTATGTTCTCTCATCAATACCTCTCAATATCTATTTTTGTAATGTCCTCGATCTCCCTTTGCAGGAAATTCACCGATACCGATCCGAAATTTCGCGGAACATCACTCAAATAAAAGCGAATGTCTCCTCTGCCGTTCTTATTCTCAAGGCCATTTTCATGAATATATTTATGAACTTCTCTTGCAACTTCCAAAGCGGGATTCACCAAACTTACAGAATCTCCGAAATACCTTTGCAGACTGTTGATGAACAGCGGATAATGAGTGCATCCCAGAATAAGAGTTTGCGGTGAATTTGCTTTCATCTTTGAAAGATAATGTTCTATTACCGTATCAGCGATATGACTGTCAGAAAGTCCTTCCTCTGCCAATTGCACGAAGAGAGGACATGCTTTCTCATACAATAAAGCTTTATTACCCAATTTTTGCTTTATCATTTTCTGATAACTGCCGGATTCTATGGTGGCGCTGGTGCCGATAATGCCTATCTTTGATATTTCTTCTGAAAGCGAAGCGATGGTGGGTTCGATAACACCGAATATGGGAACTTCATACTTGGCCTTCAATTCGCTCAGGCTGTTGGAAGAGGCGCTGTTACATGCGACAACGACCATTTTGACTTCCTGAGAGAGAAGGAAATTTACATCTTGGAATGAAAAATGAGTGATGGTCTGTCTTGATTTTGAACCGTATGGCACACGGGCAGTATCTCCGAAATACACAAAATTTTCCTCTGGAAGCAGCTGCAGTAATTGATGCAGAACGGTAAGTCCGCCCACACCTGAATCAAATATTCCTATCGGATCATTAGTTCCCATTTATAAATTTCCTGTAATTTTTTACAATGTATGCGTCGATCGCCTCGGCGATCGATTTGGTTAATTTATCCTGATGATTTGCTTTCACTAGATTTCGCGCTTCACTGCGGTTTGAGAGAAATCCGGATTCGATCAGTATGGCCGGCATCGTAGCCCCGTAGAGGACATAAAATCTGGCATGTTTTACAGGGTTTCCATTAGCGGGGGTGATCTTCTTGAGATCACGGGAAACCATACCCGCCAAGGTGATCGATTCATTTTCAAATTCATTAGACATCATCGACCAGATTATTTCTCCCAGCATGTCCTGTTTATGTTCTCTCTCCAATTTTATAACATTATTCTCATAGGCCGCAACCTCTCTTGACTCGTCATCTGAGGCGGATTTTGAAAGATAATAAATGTCAAAGCCCTTGACCTTGGGATTGTAGGCGAAATTCGCATGTAGCGAAATGAAGAGATCGCCATTATTGGAATTAGCAAATTTAGGACGATTGCGCAGAGGAATGAAAATATCCTTTTCTCTGGTCATAAGGACCGAATATCCCATTTTCTCAAGATGCGATCTCAATTTTTTTGAGAGCGCCAAAACTATCGTCTTCTCTTTCACACCGGTTATTCCAATGGCGCCGGGATCCTTGCCGCCATGCCCAGGATCGAGGATGATGCACACCTTTTTCCGGGAAAATTTAACAGGATCACTGCTTTTGCGGATAATGACCGGGTCCTTTTTCGGGGTCTTCGGGGGATCATAGATATATGAGATCATCAATTTATCCTCAGAGGGCTGATAATCTTTGAGCTCTTCTACATCATTGAAGCGTAACTCCAGATCTTTGGAGTTCACGATCTTAATATATTCGATGCCCATTTCCGGATAGTAATAGTAATCTTTCTCCAAAAAACACGGGGCCTCTGCCTGAACCTGAAAGATCTTCTTTTTGCTCTTATAAGTATATTTCATCGGGATATCCGATAAAATGCTCACGGTGATCCTTTTCTTATCCTGGGTAAATTTGATATCGAATATGCCCTTTTTGACCTTCCAGCGTGCCGCGAATTCGTCAGGGATCAGGAAGTCAGTGCCCTCCATCAGTACTGGGTCTGTCATGCGGAAAACCCGTATTCCCTGATAATAGAAGCTCTCATAGGGAAGAAATTTAAAATCCATTGATCGCCATTGTAAGGTTAGAATATTGGAGTATGGGTCATACTCCCACTTTACATCATTATTCTCGGCAAATTCCGACAGCCGGAAGCTGCTCAGAATCGCTGCCGAGAAGATCAGGATAGAAATGATAAGAAATATCTTCTTCATATAGGTATGGTGGAGGCGGCGGGAGTTGAACCCGCGTCCAAAGAAGGGCGTAATACAGCGTCTACATGCTTATTCCGTCTACATTTCTTACTTCAGATTATCCGACGGGAAGGAATCTGAAGCCAGCAGCGGAAAAGTTTCACTTAAATGCCGCCGATGCTCCGCCATTTAAGTTATCCGTTCTACCGTGGGTACTACAAAAGGAACGGCACTCCCGCGTACCCTGCTGCTTACTTAAGCAGCTAATGCGTAATTGTTATTGGCGCTTATAAAAGCTTGATCCGTCACAGTGGATCATCCTGGCATGCAACCATACTCACCTCAACCCTGTCGAAACCTGTTCGCCCCCTAAGCTTTATGTTTCATCTGGCGCCTGATATCTCTTTCCGTATCACGGCGCCTGATATCTTGTCTTCGATCTCTACCCGTTTTTCCGGTAACCAGAGCGATCTCCAGTTTTACATAAGGGCCGGAAAGGTAGATCTTGATCGGGACAATTGTGAACCCTCTTTCGTCCACCTTCTTTCGAAGCCGGATAAGCTCACCTTTTCTCAGCAAGAGTTTCCTCTTCCTGACAGGATCAGGTTTTACGAAATCGCCATGATCATAATGGTCGATCCGCATTCCTGTAACAAAGAGCTCGGTTCCTTTAAAGAGGCAATACGCACCTCTTAGAGAAACCCTTTTTAGTCGTATAGACTTCACTTCAGAACCTGCAAGAACTATACCCGCCTCAAACTTTTCCCCAACCTGATACTTATATATATCCTTATTGCGTGAAATGAGGAGGTATCTTCTGCTTTCTTCTTCCATTACTACACATAATTGTACATTATATTGCATTTCGCCGGGATAGTCAAGTGAAGCGGAGCTTCACAGAGCACAAGGGACAAGTGTACAAGGGACAAGTGTACAAGGGACAAGTGTACAAGGGACAAGTGTACAAGGGACAAGGTACAAGTAGAACAAGGGACAAGGTACAAAGGGCAGGGTACAAGGGACAAGTGTACAAGGGACAAGGTACAAGGGACAAGGTACAAGGGACAGGGTACAAGGGACAAGTGCAACAAGAGAAAGAGTGAAATCAGAATCGGTGTAGGGGTACGGCATGCCGTGCCCGGTGCGAAGTACGGGGTGGGCAAGTAGAAGGTGATAGGATGATAAGGTGATAGGTGTACACAGAGAAATAGAGAGAAATCGTAGGGGCGAACCTGTGTGTTCGCCCTTTCCTTTGGATAAATTCAGAATGATGAAATACAGTTCAGAAGTTCAAAGAAAATGAGAATAATTTATCCTGCCCTCTTCAAATGGTGATGTTTCCGAGGACGGTTGTTGCATTTTCATTAGCACTTATCATTATCCCCCTACCTCTCATGGTTTACTATACCACACAATCAACTGAAATCAAATCCAACATCTTGTCCAATCGATATGATCTGACCTCCCCTTTCTGCCCTATAAATATTCATTTATCGGAATTACTATCTCAAATTTGCAACAAATGCAACAACCGTCCCCGAATTACACATAACTCTTTCACGGAACAGCCTGTTTGAGTTGACCGTGTATTCGTATTCATAATTGTTGAACATCGAATTGTACTGCATCCTGTTGCCTGTTGTGTCGTATGAGTAAGTATTGTATGCACCGTCGGAGCGTTTGTAATAATTTCCCTGAACTCCTGTCAGGCGATACAATCCATCGTATGAATAACTTGTTTCTGTTCCGAATTCGTCTATCAATTTACTCCTGTTTCCCACATCGTCATATTGATACTGATTCCGGTACAATACTTCGGCACCCTTTTTGATCTTGAGATCAGTCATCCAGTATCTTTTCGGGTGATAAGTGTATTCCGAACTCGTGCCATTGA
>JAGLWT010000072.1 GCA_023133295.1 bacterium
CCTTGCCCAACCCCTCTTATGTTAGAGTAAAATGTGATTATATTAAGACCCTGCATAACGGAGGATATTTGAACAAAATCGTAGATCGCGCCGGGAATGAGATTAATTTAGTGGCTGAGGGAAATGAATTTGATTCAAATGAAAAATTCCTCATCACTGAAATGAATTACAGAAATCATCTCTCCAAAGAGATTCAAATAAAGTATTCCTACTCTGATGTCGTTCTTGATAATCCATATGATAACATAGACATGATCAATGTAGAAAATTTCCGGGAACTGATTTTGGACTTGAACCGGTATTATGATTTCATTCCTGTTACCAGAAAAATTCTGACGAAAGTGGAGATCAAGAAAGACGGTGTTTTGCTTCTGCCTTCGGTTGAATATTCCTATAGCGATAAAGGACATTTAAATAAACGGAAATTAAGTACCGGCGGGGAAATTTACTACGACTATGGAATATATACCCGCCAAATCAAGGAATATAGCTTTAACAAATGGCAAATTACCAATCCCGACCTTATGCCTGCTTATATTAACAGTTTCAGATTAATTCAAAAGCGTAGGGGGAACTCCATATGGAAATATTCAATTGACGCAGATCCTTTCAAGGACCCGATTACAAATGAAAGAATTGAGAATTCATTTTTTACCAAATGGGAAGTTCCTAAGAAGGTGATGGTGATCAAGCCTGATAACACAAAAACTATAAATTATTTTGAAGCGCGTGAATCTCTTACTAAGGAAACTTCCTGTAAAGCCGGAACTCTTTTAAAAGAGGAGTATTATTCCCCGTTGGGAAAAGAGTTATTGAAAACCATAGAGTATGCCTATACCCCGAGTATAAGTTTACCCTGTAATTTTTTACTGACCACCAAGATTGCAAAGCAGGGGAAAACTTACCGTGAAGAATACTCATACGATGAATATAACAATATAACCGAATTCAAACAATTCGGTGATTATGATAATCTGAATGATAATTTCACTCAGAAAAAAGCATATCTGCATTCTGATAATAATGCGTATATAGAGAAGTATATCCTGAATAGATCCATTTCAAATGAGATATATCACGAGGGTGTATTGATAAATAAATCACTGGTTGAGTATGACGGTTTTGGATTGGAAACCTACGGTCTCGGTAATCCCGGCAATTTCCTGCGCGGGAATGTAACAAAAGTTACTCAGAGATACGGGATAATGAATTCTTTGGGGACGGTTTCTTCTTGGGATGCCCGGAAAGATATTGTAACTCAGACTTATTATGATATTTACGGAAATAGAATAAAGGAAGTTGATTCCAAGGGTAATGAAACATCATTTGAATACGATGTTCTAAAAAGGTTATTTCCTGTGAAGATAACCAATTCTCTGGGACATGAGGTGTTAACTCAGTATCATAACAATGGATTGGTAGAGAATATCACAGATATCAACGGGAATATTACAAGCTTTCAATATGACGATCTTGACAGGTTAGTGAAAACCGTGAATCCTGACGGGAGTGAAAAGGATATCACATACTCGGATTTCTACCCCGCTCTTTGGACAAAAATTGAAAATTCCATTGACGCTGCAAGGAAATCCGAATTGACATACTTCTTTGATCAATATGGACGATTTACGAACAATAAAGTAAAAGTAGAAGACGGCCAATATATCGAGAACTCGGTGACTTATGACGAGATGGATAGAAAAAGCACTTACACCAATCCATTGGACGGGATTTCAAGGTATTCGTATGACGGCCTTGGCAGAATAATCAAGGTGACAAACCCCGACGGTACATTTACCGGTACAAAGTATATTGACGGGGAGAATGCAGTAGAGGTATTCGACGAGAACGGCCACAAGATCAAGCATTATTTCAATGCGTACTCAAAATTAATAAAAGTCGATGAATTCAATAATCAAAACCAATTATATGCAATCTCGAATTATACTTATGATGTACTTGGAAATCTTCTGAAGGTAAAGGATTCCAATGCGAATCATTCCATCACTCAGTATTATTATGATACCTTCGGCAGAATCCGCGCCACGGATCAGCCCGACAGCGGCAGGACATACTACAATTATGACAAAAACAGTAACCTTATCTGGCAGAAAGACGCGAAAAATCAGGAGACGACTTTTACATACGATGAGCTGAACAGGATGCTTCAGATCGTCTATCAGGATGGCCATACGATAACAAATGAGTATGACAGCGCTACTATTGACAACGGCCTCGGAAAGATATACCGGACGGATAAGAATACCAATGGACAGATCATAGAATCCATTATCATCAATAACTATGATGTTATGGGCCGGCCCGACACTGAAGAGTATCAAATTCCGGGATACAATATCAATACCGTGCATGACTTCACTTATAACCTTGCGGGACAGGTAACGAGAAAGACCTTCACATACAACACAGAATCATTAAAAGACCTTTCCTTTACATATGATCATGCCGGAAGGATTCTGAATACATACGACAATATTGGTGACAGGGAGCTTGTGAACTACGGATACAATGACCTTTCATTAGTGACGAACCAGAACAATTTCAACGGCACGAGTTCGGAATACACATATCACCCGAAAAGATACTGGATGACTGATCTCAAGATCAAAAAGGGTGCCGAAGTATTGTACCGGAACCAGTATCAATACGACAAGGTGGGAAATAGAAGCAAATTGATAGACGAATTCGGAACCGAAACCACATATACATACGACGGACTGTATCGGCTGACAGGAGTTCAAGGAAGCTATTACAAACGCTCCGACGGTGCATACAATACCTACTCATACGACACAACGGGCAACAGGATGCAGTACAATTCGATGTTCAATGACTACGAATACCAGTATGCGACAGATTCCAACAGATTACTCATAGAGAGGTCAATGAACGGGGTTGAAATACTGAGCTACCTTGATTACCAATACGATGCAAATGGAAATACTACCCACAAGATACATCACACAGGATTGTTTGAAAGTGGAAAGGAAGAATATCTCTGGAACTGTGAAAATCAGATGATCGGATACAGAAAATTTAATAAGAATATCAAATCACATCTGTTCGATTTGACAGATGCGATGGATATCGAGTATAATTTAGCGGGAATGAGGTTATCAAAGAAAGTGATTGATGTGAAATCAGGACTTATTAAAGAATACGATTCAACCCTTTATCTTTATGAAGGCTCGGAGGTGGAACT
>JAGLWT010000073.1 GCA_023133295.1 bacterium
TATACCGGAAAGGAAATGAATGCAGAGACCGGCCTTGTGTATTTCGGAGCGAGGTGGTATGACGGGGATACGGGGAGGTTTGTGAGTACGGATCTTATCTCAGGATACCTTGGCAATCCGCTCAGTCAGAACAGATATCAGTATTGTTTCAACAATCCGGTGACTTACACCGATCCGATGGGATTGGATCCCATTGCTTCATTTGATGTTGAGGTAAGAGCAAAACGAGAATACAATTGGGAATTATTTGAATACATACCTATGGCCTTCTCGGAGGCATGGACGCGTTTCTGGCTCGAAGAATGGAGAAACGGCTTAATTCTTTCTCTATCAACTCAATACGATATGAAGTTGAAGATATTGGAGCCGAATTATTCTTATCAGATCAATATTCAACCAAAGGGTCCTGATTGGGAATATCTTGAAAAGAATGAATTCTTCAGAGCAGATGAAAAGGCGGTTGCTACACTCAAAGGATGGTATAATACCAACCCAGACATAATTTCTTCCTTCGTTGAAATGATGAAGGGACTTGATTCTATGTGTGATCTGTATTCTGAGGCTAATCTTCTCGGAAACCCCGGAAGCCGTGGAAGAGAAAGGAATGTAACAATATTTCTTAGCTGGATGATTCCAAGGTATGATAGACATTTAGGTGTGCTTGTTCCAGAGAAATACAATTTCTGGTTTCCAAGTGGAAGTTGTGATGATTGTCGAGGGTATGTTATGAATCATAACAATCATAATTCGGTTCGATATTTTACCTGGCAACCTATTAAAAGGAACAAACCCTCATTTCATCAAGCAGTTGTAGTATTTCTTCTAAGCGAAGGAATGAACCAGGGAATTGTAATTGATATTTGGCAATATCAATCCTTGTCTATTTTATCCTATGAGAGTTGGAAGTAGGGGTGTGGATATGAAACATGTAGTTAAGGTTTTGATTATCACAGTAGTAATCTTAGTTATTCTCGTGATTGCTTCTCAAATTCTTCCTGAATTACATTCACCTGCCAAGGATTCTTATTATAATACAATAACTTCCTACCGTAATTTTGTTATAGAAATTGCTAAGTACGAGGTTGAAAATAATTCCAAGTGGTGTGATTCTGAACTGAACTTCTTTCTGAGAGTTATAGAAGGTAACCGAGAAGAAGATAAGGTAGAAACAGATGTAAGGTTTTTTAATAGGAAGCTAATTGGCTCTGTTTCAATTAAAACTAACTCGTTTAACCGACGAGATACCTTATGTTTCCCTTTAAAGAACTTTAAACAAGATTATACAAAGTT
Organism: bacterium; assembly: GCA_023133295.1. Taxonomy (GTDB): domain Bacteria; phylum AUK180; class AUK180; order AUK180; family AUK180; genus JAGLWT01. The sequence continues at coordinate 1,291 of JAGLWT010000073.1, forward strand.
GAAGCAATGGGAAGATGTATCTAAGGAGAGGAAAAAAGGGAATTGAGAATCTCCTGACCGAATACACCGCCATCAATATCTGGCAGATGCGGACAGCGGCGGATTTCGCGAATGAAGACGCTTTCTCAAAGCGGGTAAGATTCAAGTATGACGGCAGTGGAATGCGGATCGCCACGCTCACGGATGCGGAGAAAACACTTGACTCCGCAGAGGATATTGAGGTATACTTTTACATGATGGGACAGGTGATCGCAAAGGTGGACGGGAATACAAAAAAGATAAAGGAATCATATGTATATGGGAACGGAGAACGCATCCTTACTAGACGCTATGGATATGATGAGCAGGGGGCGATGAGCACAACAGAAGAATACAATTTCACGGACATCCAAGGTTCCGCCGTTATGACCGCAGACGCACTCACAGGAGAGATCACTTCAAGGCATAAGTACGATCCATACGGAAATCTGATATGGGCAAACATCCAACATCAATCATCCAACATCTCCGAGGATCGGTATTCATATACCGGAAAGGAAATGAATGCAG
>JAGLWT010000074.1 GCA_023133295.1 bacterium
CTCAAATCTAAACATTCCATTGTCAGCGTATTTGTGGATCAGAACACACTTACAAGCCAAAGACCTGTCTTAATGTGCTGTGACCTGAATGTATGTCAAACTTCTTACAAGCTCTCTCATATCCCTGCAGGCCAAGCTGATGTCGAAGATCGGCATCAAGATATAACTGCCTTATAGTATCAGCCAATCTCTCTATATTTCCCTCTGGTAGAAGAATCCCAGAAACTCCATCCTTTACAGCCGAGGGGATACCACCGACATCAGTCCCTATTACGGCTTTCTTATGGAGATTCGCCTCAATGAAAGAATACCCGAATCCTTCAATATTTGCAGGCATATTCCTGGAGGTCATTATAAAAAGGTCGCAATTACCATAGAGCCAGGCAAGCTCGTTCGCATCCACTCTTCCAGTAAAGTGTATCCTTTCAGAGATAGGACTTCCCGCAGCAAAGCTTTTCAATTCGTTTAGATAGGAGCCGGACCCCGCGATTATAAACTCTACGGCTATATCTAGTGATTCAAGAGCAGAAATAACATCACGGTGGCCTTTATGCGGAACTATTCTGGAAACCGTGAGAAGCTTAAAACCTGTGAGTTTAGTCAATTCTTTAATTACTTTGGGTTTGATGGCTAGAAATTCTTTCGTATCCAACATTGGATAAAGTGTTTCAACATTAGAGATGCCGCGATCTCTGAATTCCAAGGTCAACCAATCGGAAATGCAAATATTATGAAAATCCTTAATGGCATGCTGAAAACTCTTCTTGCTTCTCAATAATTGCTTGTTGTTGTAATGCAAAAAATATACCTTTTCTTTGTAACTCTTTAACAATGGGTGGACAATGAAAAAATCAGGTAGTGTATTTGCCAAAATTATTCTATGGTACTTCTCCAGCGCAAGTTTCTTAAAACAGGATCGCATCTGGAATATCTCAAGGAATTTATTTCTCTTCAACTTGATAATATCTACTTCTCTTTGCATGAAGAACGGATCCATTAAATTGCCATCAAGGGGAATACCCAAAAAATCAATATCATACCTATCCCTTAGGGCAAGGGTAATATTCTCTACATATTTCGTGATCCCGCCAATAATAGGCGGCAGATCGGTAGAGATGATCAATATTTTATTCGATGATGCCATTTATAAACTTCCTCACGCTCTTATTGAAAAGGTCGATGTCAAATCTCTTTGCATAAGTCGCCGCATTTTCTGATATATCCTTGTATCGCTTATTGTCTGTCAGAACATCCAGTATATTCATAGCAGTTCTATCCAAATCCTTGAAATCCGAGAGCAACCCTGTTTCCCCATGGACTATCAGATTCTTCAAATTGCCCGATCGAGAAGAAACTACAAGAGCACCGGATCTCATTCCCTCAACTGCCGTGAGTCCGAATGCTTCACCGGGAAAATTCCAGGAAGGAATAAATAAGGTTCCTATTCCAGAAAGAACCTCGTCAAGATCTTCTGAGTATCCATTAAATCTTACCTTGTCAGATAGATCTTCTCGGATTATCAATGCATCCAGCAATTCACGATAAGAGGCGAAAGACATTTTAAACCCGCATTCACGTGCTGCCTTTATTATCTTTTTCATGTGAAGATCGCCTACATTCTCCTCTTCACCATAAATGAGGAATTCTGCGGAAGGCATATCCCTCACAATTCTAGAAAATACCAGAAGGGCAAGGTGCAGACCTTTCTGCGGAACTATTCGTCCTATAAACCCCATTTTCTGGGGATCTTTCTCACTGTTATATTGAATTTTCGTGAATATCGGATTCTCAATTACAAGTATATCTTTTCTGAAGTGCCGCTGGACCTCACTTGATACAGCAATAGGATAGGTATGCTTTTCCTTCAAATAGCGATTCAGAAATAAAGTCTTTAACCGCGAAATAATCTCATTTAAATGCCATATGAACGGTATTGACTTTCTTTTCGCCACGATTGAACCGAAATACCCGCACCGTATCATCGGAGTATATATAAGATCTATCTTGAATTCATCAATATACTTCTCTATATAAGAAAGAGCTTTGCGCCTTTCACTTACCGCAGATCTTATTGGTGGAATTTCAAAATAATTAATTATGCATCCTTTGTCCAATAGAGCTTGTGAAAGCTTACCCTCCTGCGGGAGAATGCAGTGCATATCCATTTGATGACGGAGCGCATCAAGAAAATTTAAAGCAACTATCTCAGCACCTCCGATAGAGGAGTACTGCTCCAATAAAAGCAAATTAATTTTTCTCTCAGTTTTTGTAAAGTTCATCTAAAGCTTGAATCAAATTATCTAGGGCAAAATCTGACATTATTCGCTCTTTTCTTCTTTGAAGCACAGCATCATCCGGTGGATTGCGTAGAGCAGATATGATGCTCTCGGAAAGATTAAAGGGTTCTTCGCTGAAGAACCCTCCCAATGCCCATCCGTTTATGATTTCAGCCATTGCTCCTCTGTTGGTGGCGATCACGGGAACGCCGTAATAAGCAGCTTCAATAAGAACTCGGCCGAAGGCCTCAGTATAAGCAGTGTGTACCAAGAGATCAGCAATAGAATAATATTTGTACAGCTCGCTTTGCCACCCGGTAAAAATAATATTTTTTAGAGGTTTAGCTATACGCCTTAGTTTTTGGTCATAATCCCTTTCATAAACATTATCAAAGACCACATCCCCGCAGATCACAAATGTGATAGGCTCTGAGGACAACTCCTTTGCCGCTGCTACAAGAAGGTGCTGTCTCTTAATAGGGCTGATCCTCCCTACGCTCAAAATAACACGGTGAGTATGTGGAATTCCAACCTCCTTTCTAAAGATTTGCTCCCCATTTTCGTTCAATTTCTGAGAAAAGACAGAAAAATCAAATGCATTGTACAGAACATGGAAATTCCTGTCACTCTTTCTGTTGTATGATCTCCTAACACTCTTAGAGATGGCGATCCTGATATCCGAAAGGCCAATAACCATCTGATGAAATATCTTTGCGTCTTTCTTTATGAGATTTCCCCTGATATGCTGAATCCATTTGAAGCCCAGAAATATTCTCGAAAGGAGTAGATACTTGATCGCACCCTTTGTATTTAAATGTACGATATCGGGATGGAATTTCTTTATGATAAGAAACAAGCGTAGCGGAAAGAGAAACAATTTCTCCAGTTTCCCGGGTTGTGTTTTTAAGGAAAGAAAATGAACTTTTACTGGCAGATCAGACATCCGCTTTGAGAGGTCTCCCGGTTGTGGTAATACAATTTGCATCTCATATTCTTCCCTCGCATTAAGGTCTTTTATTATGTCGGAAAGAGAAATTTCTGCGCCACCCAGATGGGAGAGAGAAGACACATACAGAACCCTTTTTTTTTCTATTTCCTTCTCCTCATTTCCAAGAATTTCAAATACCCGACCAAGTAATAGAGCGAATCAAAAAAGGAAATCAGAAACCCTTGGATTCCGTCAGTAAAGCCTTTTTGAATGAAATACTTGTAGGGAAACTTCAGAAATATCTTGATAAAAACACTCATACGAGAATATTCACCGGAGAGCATGTGCTTTGCCAGCCAAGTTGAATAAAGGTTGAATTTCACAATAAAATGCTCCATATCCCTGTAAGAATAATGAAGCATCGAGTTTTTCAATTTCCCCGCCTCGCCGTCAAGTTGCAGTGGAACATGGACTAATTGAGGATGATGCGCTTTTCCATTGATAAATAACCTTAATGCATAGTCCGGATACCATCCACAGCTTGTTATCGCCTTGCTCCCAATATATCCAAGGCGGGGCAATTCATATCCGTTCAATCCGCGAGGGTTAATCTCAATTACTTCTAGTATCTCTTCTTTTAATGGATCCGGGATCCTCTCGTCCGCGTCAAGATGCAGGATCCAACGGTAGTTACAGTTAGAAAAACCCGTGTTCAATGATTCGTTCATATTCCATGGTGTATTTGGAAAGTGTTTTACCTTGGGAGCAAAACTCTTAATAAGTTTTTCAGTATCGTCGGTGGAGAAATCGTCCATAATAAGTATCTCGTCCACCCAGCTCAGAAGTTGCGGAAGAAGCTCCTTCAAATGTTTGTACTCATTTTTCACTGGAATAACAACAGAGATTCCATTTTCCATAATTTTTCCTCAATTACTGTTTTTGATTATAGCATTTCGTAAAGAATATTTCCAGATTTTGATATAGATTTTGATATAGAGATAAATTATTGTTGATCGAAATTAGATTCCTTTCAGGCAGAAATGTGTAACCGAAAATTCTATTGCTCTTTTTTGAAA
>JAGLWT010000075.1 GCA_023133295.1 bacterium
AAGAAATTGACCAAAGATGAGATTCCCTCCGGGCTGAAGCTCTTTTCCTGTCTTCTGCGTTGCTCGTTGCTTACATACCACTGTGGGTATGTAGCGCTCCTCGCGCCTTGAATACGACACAAAATAGTTTCAGCCATTGTTATCGGATTTTGAATCAGAGCACTATAGTCACTTACGTACCGCAGTGGGTATGCGGCGTTCCTCGTGCCTTGAATGAAGAAAAAATACCATCAGCCATTGTCAAGGTAATTATGAATCAGTACACCAGGGTTGACAAAAGGAAAAAAAAGATATATGATTCAGAAGTTATCAGTAGCGGGAGGCTTTGCTATGAACAGAGTACATAATTTTTTTGCGGGCCCTGCAGCCCTGCCTTTAGAAGTAATTCAAGAAGCTCAGAAAGAACTTCTTGATTTTCAGGGAAGCGGCATGTCCATCATGGAAATGAGTCACAGGTCAAAGACCTATGACAATGTAATTGAAACAGCCAGAAAAGACATTCTGGAGCTTCTGAACCTGACCGATGATCATACTGTGATGTTTCTCGGCGGCGGAGCGAGCACTCAATTTGCGATGATCCCTTATAATTTTCTCAAAGAGGGAGCCACTGCAGAGTATATCGACACCGGCACATGGTCGACAAAAGCCATCAAGGAAGCCAAAAAGATGGGCAACACCAAAGTGATCGCGTCATCTGAAGACAAGGGCTTCTCTTATATCCCAAGAGACCTTCAGATAGATGAGAACGCTGCTTATCTGCATTATACATCCAATAATACGATCAAGGGAACTCAGTTCCATTTCATTCCCGAAGCCGGCAATGTACCTCTGATCTGTGATATGTCGAGCGATTTCATGAGCAGAGAGATGGATTATTCCAAATTCTCATTGATATACGCCGGCGCACAGAAGAATATCGGGCCCGCAGGTGTATGTGTGGTGGTCATGAAAAACTCCATGCTCGAAAGATCAAGAGGCGCGGACCTTTTCACTATGCTGAATTACAAGACACATGTAGATAAAAAGTCAATGTTCAATACACCGCCCGCATTCCCCGTTTATATGGTGGGGCTCGTCATGAAGTGGTTGAAAAGATACGGCGGCGTTGCAGAGATCGAGAAAGTAAACAATAGAAAGGCAAAGCTTATTTATGACCTCTTTGACAATTCAGACGGATTCTTCAGAGCCACAGCGGCAGAGGATTCCAGGTCCAAAATGAATGTAACCTTCCGTTTACCTACAGAGGAATTGGAGGCAAAGGCGATCGCGGACGCGACGGAAAAAGGCTTTCTCGGCCTTAAAGGCCATAGATCGGTAGGCGGGATGAGGGCATCAATATACAATGCTGTTCCTTATGAATCCGTAGAAGCGCTGGCGGATTTCCTCACGGATTTCCAGAAGAACAACGGCTAAGGAGCAGATAATGACAAAAGTATTATTAGTTGATAAGGTTAATGTCATCGCTAAAGAAATGCTGGAAAAGGAAGGTTTTGAAGTAGATCTGCTGAACGACCTTTCCGAAGATGAAAAGTTGAATATACTTCCTGATTATCAGGCGGTCGTGATCAGAAGCTCGACCAATCTTACGCAGAAGTATCTCGAAGCGGGTTCGCAGCTGAAGCTGATCATCCGCGCCGGTGAAGGCACGGATAATATCGATAAAAAATTTGCCGCTGAAAAGGGTATGATCGTAGAGAATACACCTGGGCAGAACAGTCATGCGGTGGCAGAGCTTGCTCTTGCCCATATGTTCGGCCTTGCCAGGCATCTTCAGAAAGCAGACGCGACCACAAGAGCCGGGCAATGGGAAAAGAAAAAATTAAAAGGTACCGAACTTCTCAAGAAAACGATGGGACTTCTCGGCGGCGGAAAGATCGCGAGGCATCTTGCGGTAATGGCAAAGGGGATAGGAATGGAAGTAATAGTCCACGACCCGTATCTGAAGTCCGAAGATATCGAATTTCCTCTGGTGGAGTTTGAAGAACTCTTGAAAAAGTCGGATTACCTTTCCATTCATGTCCCCATAGTTGACTCCACAAGGGGAATGATAGGCGAAGCCGAATTGGCCAAGATGAAAAAATCAGCCCATATCATTAATTGCGCAAGGGGCGGTATTGTAGACGAACAGGCGCTTGCCGATGCCGTTAAGGGCGGAGTTATCAAGGGCGCTGCCATCGATGTTTATACGAAAGAGCCCGCTGTCGCGGACAATCCTTTGATAGGCGTGGACAATATCCATCTTACACCTCATCTCGGCGCTTCCTCTGATGAAGCACAGGTGAACTGTGCAGTTGCAGCAGCCGATCAGATCATAGCATACTTCAAGAACAACGAAGTTCTGAATAAAGTCAATTAATTCACAATGGCGGCGGGTATATCCCGCCGCCGGGGATCATAACAATAGAGAATGGATGTTGATCACTGCTGGAAAACCGGATTCTTTCAATACGATGAACGCGTACTGCCGTCATATAGTTCTGCCGGAGGGCAAGTGTGAGTATTGACCCGATCATCCTTTTCTTACTCAAATCGTTCGGCTTGCTTTTTCTGGGATTCTTCCTTTTTAAGACGATCTTTCCCGCTTCTATCTTAACGCCGTTGTCAAAGGTATTTGTGAACATACTGATACCCGCGATGGTATTGAACAAATTTCTTTTAAAATTTAATCTGGACCTTCTAAAAAGGTATTGGAGCATACCCTTGTACAGTTTGGGATTTATCGGATTTTCCCTGCTTGCGGGGGCATTCATAGCAAAAAGATTGAAGCATGAACATAAGCATGAGTTCGTAGCGATGCTCTCTTTCACAAATAGCGGTTATATCGTCCTGCCGATGATATTGGAACTCTTCAAGGGGGAGAGCCAGGAGATGGCGATCATCATGAACTTCCTGTATACAATGCTTTTTATGCTGCTGATGTGGTCATTGGGGGTATATCTGGTAACCGGCACCGCGACCAAGTTGAAATTGAAAAAGCTCCCCATGCCTTTTATTATAACGCTGGTCGCTATGGGCTTGGGCATGTTGAATCTGAAGGATCATATTCCTCAGCCGGTATTCACTACACTTCACATTGTCGGCCTTGTGGGCGTTTACGGCACGATGGTTATTCTGGGTGGAATACTGTCGCAATTGGGCAAATTGAACTTTGCGCATATCATTAAAAATCTGAGATTTGTCTTTATAAAAAATATCCTTTTTCCGGCAATATTCATATTATTTATCTACCTAATGAGAATGGATCCATTGAAGGCGGTTGTTCTTTCTCTTGTGACCATCACACCGCCCGCCACCAATCTCGGCATCATTACTCAGCGGTATGCATCGTCAGTAGATTCAAAGCAATTTGTATATTCATCGATATTTGCGTCCTATATGTCAGCATTGATCACGATCCCGGTATTTATGCTTATTTTGCGATTATTGTACGGTATTTAATTGATTTTTTAATAGCTTTGTATTACAATACTTTATTATTGGAGGATATATGGAAAAAAAGAATTTTGTACAGAAAGTATTTGATTTGTCATTTAAGACTTTCATTACGCTTGATATCATAAAGATTATCTTTATCATTATGATCGTTTTTATCGGCCTTGGAACATTGGTCGGTATGTTTTCCGGATTCGTGGGTGTTAATGGAAGTGTATTGACCGGAATAGTGGGCTTGATCCTCTCACCAATCGTTGGTGTCCTGGCAGTTATCGGCGCACGGGTCTGGTGCGAACTGATCCTGATCTTCTTCAGGATCGAATCTAATACAAAGAAATAAAGCTATCCTTTTCCACCGGCGGGAAGCTTCACACTTCCCGCCGAACACTTTCTTAAAATGTAAATCAGGGCATCAGGGGAATGAAGGCAGTTCGATTTGTGCCTTCAGTAAATCATCTGGATTCAATTTGGGCGTTATCAGATAAAAAAAAATATCTGCACATTTACTCTTGACAACAGGGGAATAGAATTGTATACTTTATAGGTAGAGAATATAGATGAAAGTAACAACACGATTTATTTACGGCCTTAAATTTCTGGAATTCCTCTATAATGAGGAAGGCCCCATCAAGATGATGGATGCTGTGAAGAAGCTTAATATCTCAAAAAAGTATCTGGAGAAGATAGCAGGCCAACTTCATAATGCGGAGCTCATAAGTGCCGTTCGCGGCCCAAACGGCGGATATTATCCGGCTAAGGATCTGGTAGAGCTGGATCTCTTTACCATTTATACAGCGTTGGAGGGCCCCGTAAAAGAAGGGCTCTGCTATGACATCAGGTGCAGGAAAAGACATTGTATCACCAGTACCATATTGGATGATATTAATTCAAGCATAAGTGACATGCTCAGAGGAATGTTATTGAAGGATTATCTTGAAGGAGAGGGAAATGAAAAGAATATATCTGGATAATGCCGCCTCTTCAAGGCTCGATGATGATGTTTTGAAGGCCATGCTGCCGTATTTTACTGAGATGTACGCTATTCCGTCATCGCAATTCTCGCATCAGGACGGTATTGAAGTGAATGACGCCATTGAAGATGCCCGAGATGCTGTCGCGGATTATCTGCATGTCAAATCCTCTGAGATCATTTTTACATCCGGGGAAACCGAATCAAATAATCTCGCGATAAAAGGATATGCCCGCGCAAACGCTTCCAAAGGAAAGCATTTGATCACCGCGACAAGTGAGCACAGGAGTGTCTTGAATACCTTCAAAGTTCTGGAGAAAGAGGGTTTCAAAGTAACCTATATTGAAGTTGATGAATACGGCCATATTACTCCCGAGGATGTCAAAGCTGCCCTCCGAGAGGACACTATCCTGATCTCTATAGCATTAGTGAATCATGAAGTAGGCACTATTCAGCCGTTGAAGGAGATCTCAGGACAGCTTGAAGATTATCAAGCGGTGCTGCACTCCAATCTGACCTATGGGGCGGGGTATTTGTCCCTGGATATGGGTGATCTGGGACTTTCCCTGGCATCACTTTCCACGGATAAGACCAATGGCCCTAAGGGTGCCGGAGTGGTATTCATAAAAGATAAGCTCAAGATCAACCGCCTCTTTGAAGGAAATTTCAATGAGGGCTATATTCGTCCGGGAATGGTCAATGTTCCGGCAGTAATGGGACTTGCCGCCTCGGTCAAGATGTTTCAAAATAATTCGGGTGATATTGAACGAATAGGTAAATTACGGGACAGAATGATCGAGAAACTTCTCAAGATGGAAAATACTGTTCTTAACGGCCCCGCTGTTGAGCGTGTCGCAAATAATGTTAATATATCCTTTTTTAGAGCTGAAGGGGAATCGATCGCCCTTCATCTGGACATGAAAGGCATCTCTGTAGTCACGGGTTCGGCATGTTTTTCACAATCGCTGGAGCCGAATTATGTTATGATGGCAATGGGTTTTTCCCATGAAAGGGCCCATGGCTCTATCCGGGCGACCCTTTCCAAATATACTACCGAAGATGACATCGACCGGGCGGTTGACGCCATGTCAGAGGTTGTTCAGAAATTGAGGGACATCAGTCCCATTAAGTAGGAGGTGAATATGTCAATACCCTATACAAAAAAGATCCTGCAGTACTTTCTCCACCCAAAGAATGTGGGAGAGATAGAAGATGCCGATGCGACCGCTACAGAGGGTTCGCCTTCATGCGGCGATCAGGTCAAGCTCTTTTTAAAAATCGATCCCGAAACATTGACCATCAAGGATGTGAAATTTCTATCCTACGGCTGTGCGTCCAATATAGCTACCGCTTCCATAATCACGGAGCTTGCCATGGGAAAGACATTGGAATACGCCAAGAATATTACCTGGGAATCCGCGAATAAGGAATTGGGCGGCCTTCCGCCCGTGAAGGTGCATTGCGCTATACTGGCGGTGGATGCATTGAAATCAGCCATCGAGAACTATGAGCATGCACATGGGTTGATGAAAGAAAAGATACCAACAGATGATAGGATCCTTATGAAGCGCCTAAGGGGTGTGATAAACCCGGTTGCCGGAAAGGATGTTGTATCGACAAAACTGGTTGCTTCTGTTCAGATCAAGGACGGCCATGTGAAAATAGAAGTTGCCTTGGCCTCGGATCATCAATTTTATAATAATATTTCGAGCGAGATCATCGAACGCCTGGAGCCTCTTTGGGATGTTGAAGATGTTGAGGTTATTCCGAATGAAAATTGAAGTTGATGTGATCGGCAAAAGCTGTCCGCATCCTCTCATCCATATGCGCAAGGCCATAATGAAGGCCTCCGAGGGTGATACGGTGATCATAAAGGGAGATCATGAACAGTCCAGGGACGAGATCCCCTGGGGCGCCGCGTCGATGGGCTGCAAGGTAGAAAAAGATACGATCGATGACGCAGGTATTTGGACAATTATTATTGCTGTAACAAAATAGTTTAAAAACTGTTGAAATTTGATCGTAAAAATTGTATAATCAATTTCTAAAAATTGAAAGGTTCCTTTTAAGTTTATAAAAGTATGAAAGGTTCATTTGTGGAGAGATGCCCGAGTGGCTGAAGGGGGCTGCCTGCTAAGCAGTTGTTCGAGATAATCGGACCCCGGGTTCGAATCCCGGTCTCTCCGCCACGAAGTTCTTGATATGAAACTCTATTTGTTGGTACTGTTACCTTATTTGGGCTTTATAGTCTCTTTGAAAATGAAGAGAGTGTATACCTATGCCCTACAGATCCTCTTTGGTGTTGCCGGTATCGTTTTTGCCGTTATCCTGCAGGAACCGGCATTCTGGCTAATTGCTTTCTCCGCCCTGCTTCTGGGAGGGAGTCTCTTTCTTGGCGATATGAAAGCGCTCTCTTTTAATAGACAAATTAAAAAATTGGAAGCAGACAGCGCTGAAGTTTTAAAGGCCCTGGAGCAATCAGACGAGGATCTTAAGTATCAGAAAATGAAGGAAGAATTCTATATTCAGATCTTTGATATCTATGAGAAGATCCGCTTTGAGACGGATTATGAAAGGATCTTTAACCTGATCCTTACTTACTTTGAGGATGTATTCGGATTAACAAAATTAGCTATTGTTATAAAGGATAAGGGGAATGTCATCCGCAAGTTTGAAAGGGGTATCTTGATCAAAGACCTGAAATATTCCTCTAAAAAGACCCGTGTTCAGCAATTGGCAGGCGGTATCAAGGTTAAGGCCCGTCAGCGTTTTGACCTGGAAACAGCGATCTTCTTCACTCCTGAGGATGATACTCAGATCACTGAAGAATTCGAGGTGTTTTTTGAGAGCGTCCTAATCGCGCTTATGAGAATATATCTGTATCAGAAATATGATAAATTTTCAAAGACGGACTTTTTGACCGGGCTTTTTAAGAAGCGGGTAATATTAGAACTTTTGATCGAAGATTTCAATCGATGTATGAGGAGAAAAATGTCTCTTTCGGTCGCTTTCTTTGATATCGATGATTTTAAATCTGTAAATGACAATTATGGCCATCTGATCGGAGACAATGTATTGAAGACCTTTTCAGAGATGTTGAGAAAAGTATCAGATCATGGATTTTTCGTGGGCCGTTACGGCGGAGAAGAATTTGTTGTAATAATGATCGGTGAAAAAAAGGAACAGGCATTTATTAAAATGGATGATATAAGAAAGGAGATGGAGTCACACAATTTTTCCGACACCGGAATAATGAGGAAGATAACGGTAAGTTGTGGAATCGCTACATATCCCGAAGATGGTGAAACGCCATATGAGATACTGGAGATCGCGGATAAACGCCTTTATAAGGTCAAGGAATCCGGTAAGAACAGGGTAGAGAGCTAAGGAGGTAATTAGCAAATGGGAAAAAGAAAAAATCCAAGGGACGAAATAAGGAATAATCCCGCGGCATATGAAAAAGAAGTTCTGGTAGAACTGGAAAACGATGAATTATTAAATACTGACGCACTTCAAGAGAAAACGGTCAAAGAGCTTCAGAATATTGCCAAATCAATGGATATCGATGGTATATCCGGGTATAAGAAGCATGAAATGATCCAGAAGATAGTTGATGTCCGCCTGGTTCAGAAGGGCTCCAAGTTCTATCTTGGCGGCGGTATACTTCAGATCCAGGGTCAAGCGTCCTTTGGTTTTTTGAGGAACATCAAAGAGAATTTTTCGCAATCGAGCGAAGACATATATATTTCTCCTCAGTTGATCAGAAAGAACTATCTGAGGGAAGGGGATAAGGTATTCGGTATTATTAAACCTCCGAAGAACGAGGGAGAGAAATACTGGGCTATCATGGTCGTCTTGAAGGTAAATGATATTCCCCTCACCGAGATCAGCGGCCGGCCGCTATTTGAGAATCTTACTCCTCTTTTTCCTGATAAGAAAGTGAAATTAGAATATGATAAGAGTGTTTATTCCACAAGAGTGATGGATCTGTTCATTCCCATCGGCAAGGGTCAAAGAGCTATGATAGTTGCTCCACCCCGAACTGGAAAAACGATCATCTTGAAGCAGATCGCCGGTTCCATAGCCGCAAATCACCCGGAAGTGGATCTGATAGTGCTGCTTATTGACGAGAGGCCGGAAGAGGTTACAGATATGATACGCTCGGTGAAAGGCGTAGTTATCAGTTCAACATTTGACGAAGCACCTCATCAGCAGATACAGGCCGCTACCATGACCTTAAAATATGCAAAACGCCTTGTAGAAATGGGTAGAGATGTCGTTATTCTCATGGACAGTCTTACTAGATTTGCCAGGGCTAACAATTCAGTTCAACCGTCCTCAGGCCGTGTACTTTCCGGCGGTCTTGAGGCATCTGCCGTGAGAGAGCCGAAAAAATTCTTCGGCGCCGCGAGAAATACTGAGGAAGGCGGCAGTCTTACTATTGTTGCAACAGCTCTTGTAGATACCGGCTCCAGGATGGATGAGGTGATCTTTGAGGAATTCAAAGGCACCGGAAATATGGAGATACATCTTGACAGGAACCTTTCCGATCTTCGCTTATTCCCCGCGATCAATCTTCAGAAATCGGGAACGAGAAAAGAAGAAATGCTTCTGAGCGAAGAGGAGTATGGCAAGGTTATACTTCTCAGAAAGATCCTTAAGGACATGAATCCCATCGAGCAGATGGAATTTATTCTGAGATTCATGAAAAAGACAGAGGATAATGCGGAGTTCCTCTCCAATATGCACAAGATGTAAGATGGTTTCTTCGCGTTTTATTCGAAATTTCTCAATTATTGCCCATATCGACCACGGAAAATCAACTCTCGCGGACCGTGTAATTGAGATCACTCACGGTATTTCCGAAAGAAAGATGACAAGCCAGGTCCTGGATAAAATGGATATTGAAAGAGAGAGGGGCATCACTATCAAGGCGCAGCCGATCTCGTTACAATATCAATCTGATGACGGTAATGTATATCAATTGAATCTCATTGATACTCCCGGCCATGTTGATTTCTCCTATGAGGTTTCAAGAAGCCTGGCGGCTTGTGAAGGAGCGCTGTTGCTTGTTGACGCGACGCAGGGGCTTGAAGCGCAGACCTTTTCCCATATGTATCTGGCATTTGATCAAAATCTTGAGATCATCCCCGTCTTAAACAAAATGGACCTTCCCACCGCCCGGCCGGAAGAAAGTTATAAAGAGTTAAAGGTCGCCTTCGCATTTGAAAAAGAAGAGGTTTACGCTATCTCCGCAAAAACAGGTGAAAATGTCCATGAACTTCTGGAAGCCATCATTAAGAAGATACCGCCACCCCCCGATTCAGAATCCGATATTACCCGTGCCTTGATATTTGACGCGGATTTCAATATGTTCAGGGGCGTTATCCTCCATGTGAGAGTCTTTGACGGTTCTATCACCAAGGGTGAGAAGCTCATTCTCAACTTTTCCGGGAAACAATATGAGGTATCCGAGGTCGGAACTTTTCAAGAGGAAATGACTCCCTGTGAGCGCCTGGAAACAGGAGAGGTCGGATATGTGATCGCCGGCATCAAGAATATTAAGGATGTTTCCATAGGGGATACGGTTTTTAAAAGCGGCAAACCCGGAAAGCCGTTGAAGGGATTTGAGCATGTCAAACCTATGGTATATGCCGGGATCTATCCGACAGACAATGAGGATTACGAGAAACTCAAGGTTTCTTTGGGTAAAATGACATTGAATGATTCTTCTCTGGAGTACAAGCCGGAAACCTCGCCCAGTCTGGGTTTTGGCTTTCGCGCGGGCTTTCTGGGCATGCTTCATATGGAGATCGTTGCCGAGCGTCTTCGCCGTCATTTTGATTCGGAGGTGATATTTACATCCCCATCCGTTGTTTATAGAGTGATAATGAAGAACTCGGAAATTCTTGAGATCCACGGTGCCGAGACATACCCCGATCCTGTAAAGATCGATCATATTCAAGAGCCTATTGTGAACGCGACGATCGTGAGTACGATCAATTATGTGGATCCTCTGATAAGGGTCATCGAGGAAAAGCGTGGTAAATTGAGCAAAGATATCGAATATTTGGGAGATGACAGGATCATTCTGCATTTTGATATTCCGTTGAGTGAGCTGATCACGAATTTCTTCGACCGTATGAAGAGTGTCACAAGAGGGTATTCCTCTCTGGATTATTCAAATATTCATTACCGGACCTCGAACATCGTCAAGGTCGATATTAAGATGAATGAAAAATCTGTACCGGCTTTTTCCTTCCTTGCTGAGCGCAGCTGCGCGGAATCCCGCGGTAGAGCGATCATTAAAAAATTAAAGGGAGAGATCCCAAGACATATGTTCGTGATAAAGCTTCAGGCCGCTATTGGAGGAAAGATCGTCGCCGGAGAAAAGATCTCCGCCATGAGAAAAGATGTGACCGCCAAGTGCTACGGCGGCGATATCACAAGAAAAAGAAAGCTATTGGAGAAACAGAAGGCCGGAAAGAAGAAAATGCGCGCCATCGGTAATATTAATGTGCCGAAGGAAGCGTTTATCAATGTCCTTAAGGTCGACTGATAATTTTGATTGATAATTCCGATCAAAAACAAAAAAGCAAAAAACAAAAAAGCATTTGACTTTTTTTATTTAATCTGCTACATTTGCTATAATATTCTAAGGGGGGTTTTATGAAAAAGACACTCTATCTTTCACTTATTGCTTTTGTTGTGATTTTCATTATTTTTACGGGATGTTCCCAGAATTATGATATGCAGCTAACTCCAAACCCGGAGAAATTATCAAGCTCAATTCTCAAATCAGATAAAATCGCTACAGGAGATTCAGGATACAGATATTTATTGAATGAATTTCGTACAATTAATCCACGTTTGGTTTACTTAGAGAACACCTACCTTCTGGGTTTTATATTTCATAGCATTGAGGAAAACAAAATAGGTTTCATTAAAAATGAAAAATCAATACCATTTTCAAATAAATTAGTTGAAGTTGGCAAATTGATTGCTCAGGGAAATATTGATGATGCAAAGAGTAAAATTAACCATGATTTACTCGATAAAGTCGAAAAATGGATTGTTCCGGAACATCGGTATTCTGTTGGATTAACTTTGGAAGCTACAGTATTTGTTCTATCAGATGACTATGATAATTACCTATTGAATGTAGACTATTTCGAGTATTGTACAGAACTTAATGGATATGCTTGGTTCCAGGATATCTCTGGAGAAAAAACATTTATACTTCAACTGGAGGGAAATACTGAAAATTATCTCAATGATCCAATTTTCTGGATGGTTGCGGATTTGCATGATAGTGTAAACATAGTAGAGACAAAACCAGGAGTATGGAAATATACCGATGATGTCAGATCAGGATGTATTTGTCCAGCCCCATCTACTCACGGGTGTACATGTACATATGAGTATACTCCATTCCCGAATCTGAACCCTTTTAAGGCAATAGCGGACTGGTTCAAGAAAATATTTAGTTGAACACTCCTCAATGAGATATTTTTTAATATTAGTAACACCATTATTACTGTTCCTTGGGTTGGGTTTTTTCAGTTCGTGTACAAATTCGAAATCAAATAACATGACCGACAAAGAAAGCCGGATAGAGCTAGTAAAGAGAAAGGAAATCGTAATTAAGCATCATTTGATTAAGGGATTTAGTCCATTCGCATATTTTAATCTTTTTCCAAGAAGATTTGTCACACTGAAAAACAGATATGTTGTTATTCAGCTTCAGCAATATACTTATTACATAATCGATCTTGAAACGAACGAATATAGAAGGATATGTAGTTACGGCATTGAGCCGGGAGAGAGTTTCTTTTCACCTCAATCGTTGAATATTACAGATAAAGATGAAATCGTTGTCAATGATTGTGCAAGGAGGATTAATATATTCGAACATACCGGTGATTTTGTGAAAAGTTATATTCTACCGGATAATTACTTCATTCCCTGGACTGTAAACAAGTACAACAATCAACTCATTCTTTCAGGGATGGATATAACACTCCTTGATATCAATTCAGGAGAATCCAAAAGACTATGCGGTTTTACCGATAAGGAGATTGGAGATATAGGAAGCAGAACACCTGGCGGCATGAATATTATGAGCATGTATTTTGATATAACTCCCGAAGGTAACCTGCTCATTTCAAAACCAATCGATCATAAAATCTATGAATATTCGTTTGAGGGTGAATTGATACATACCTATGATGAAATACCCTCACATTATGTATCCTTGCAGGATATAGAACCGTATAAAGAAGGAGAAAGGGAATTTAACAAAAACAAAAACTGGCTGTCCAGATCCAATAATGGGTGGTACAACAAGTGGTCTACTACCGGATTTCCAAGTATATATAGAAACGATTATTTTGTTGTAGCAAGAGGTGTTCAACCTCCTATTAACGTCGACTTATACTCAATTAAGGAAAAAAAATACATTGGATCTTTTGAAACCGAAGGAAAACCTTTCCTGTATTCCGATGAAAATAATATCTACTTATTAGAGGAAATTAGTGACAAGAAAATGGTTATCTCAGGTTATGAAGCCATTATCGATGGAGAAAATCATAAGCCAACCTTGAATAATGATTTTACTAGGTTTTTAATAACGATCAAAGACCGAGTTGAAGATATTCCATATAAGAGTCTGCATAAAATACTATACGAAAAGGAATATAAAGAAGTGAATTTATACGAATCTTTGAGTGATTTTACAATTAAAGGTATTGATGGGAAAAAACATAGCCTTCAGGATTATCTTGACCACCGGTCGGAATATCATTTTCTTATAATTATAAGAGCAATGACAGATTGTATCTTTTCAGATTTTAGGAAAAAAGTAAAACAATTTTGTGAACTTAACAAAAATTTTGATTATCATTACATCTTGAATCACCAATACGAGGAAGAATTAATAAATTCAAGCCCATTTTACTTCTTCAATGAATCAGTTACTATTTTCAATTCAGAGCCTGAAAGAATGTTGGGTTTCTATCCCAAATCTATTGAAGAAACATATCCTGATGGTACAATTGTGCTTGTGGATAATGACGGAAATATTTTATGTCATTTTGAGAATGATTATGAAAGCTTTTTTAATAAAGTTATTCATATTTCAAAGATGAATCTTAAATAGAGCTTTATTCTCAAATGATATGAACGGCATGTTGTCTATCCCAAACACAAGTAATCCTATTCTGGTATAATTATTGATGAACATAGAATAGAATTCGGCTATGATCTTGAACATTGATCCAGAGAGGCATCTCCGAATTTTCAAGGATATTGGGCTGTTGCATTTGTTGCAAAATTATAGAGAGTATTCAATAAATAATTATATGCAGGAAATATTTTTTTGCCGGTTCTTTCATAATTATTAATGCTATTGCTTCGGCTTAGATTTGCATTTCAATTGAAACTGGCATAATAATTATAGTGATGAAGGGAGATTGTATTTGATGACAGAGCAATTTACAGCTTTTGTAGCCATCGCCCCAGATTTTGGTCCCCAGATTTATACTGAAGCTCTATATCGTATAGTGAGCCACGGGACCGGCTTCTTATGGCTGTATAGAGATACTTGGAAGTCCAAGAGCTTCATAGGACTATTAGAAAAAGATACGATACTTTCTTTTTGTTGAATGCAACAAATATTCATACTACCCTATTCCACATCATATGTCCTATTTCTTATGTGATATCACAAACTTATCACACAAACTTGGTCATTGATAATTCCGATTGTTGAAATCCCCACCTTTTTAATGTAAAATCATATCGGAGGAAACTCTATGGGTGAGCACATATTTCTATTCGGACTTTTAGTATTTCTGGCATATTCATTTACGATCCTCTTCAAGAAAACACGAATCCCGGATGTCCTGCTTCTTATGGTCCTGTAGTGTACTGTTTCATAAATACGGTAACAATGGAATGTTTAGATTTGAGTCAATTCCAACAAGCGATGAGTACGGCGTACCCTTGGGGGTACGAAAGCGAAGAGAGAGGAAGAAATTGACCAAA
>JAGLWT010000076.1 GCA_023133295.1 bacterium
GCTTACGGACCACAAAGGGTACGCTACGCTCATTGTTCGTTGGAATTGCCTCAAATCTAAACATTCCATTGCTACAGTCTTC
The DNA here is from genome assembly GCA_023133295.1 of bacterium. Taxonomy (GTDB): domain Bacteria; phylum AUK180; class AUK180; order AUK180; family AUK180; genus JAGLWT01. The sequence continues at coordinate 83 of JAGLWT010000076.1, forward strand.
CGGAATCAGAGCACTAGGACTTGACTTTCACAAGAATTATGGTAAACTCATATCAGCAAAAATGACCGGAGGAGCTTCATGTATCAACTCTCGATACCGGCAACCGACAATATCGAAATTCAGTCAAAGTTAGATGCTCTCGCATATGGCAATAAACGCTTACTTTCGCTGTCAAGGGACCCGACTATGGATACCTCCAAGAAGGCCAGTGCCATGGGAAGGGTAATTGCGCTGATGTACGACAAAAATTCCTTCAAAAAACTGGGGGAGATTTTGCATTTATGCGAAAGAAAGCAGGCGCAGGTCCTTATGGAGGCTTGCCTTTGGCAATTTTGTAAAGGCAATGATATGCCTATGGAGTTCTTCTTGGATTTCTGGGGGATCTCGGCGGATACCCTTTTTACTTACGCAAAACGCGAATACATTTATCATATAAATCCTGATCTGAGAAATTCCGGAGGGATAGACGGCCCCTCTTCACTATTCCTCTTTCACCTCAAAAAGGCATTATCTTAAAACGCTTTGAGCAGCATACCTTGCCGTCCCTTATGAAAATACAATATCTTTACTGGACACAATGCAAGTAAAGGGAACGGCGATCAAGAACATTTCTACTTATATTGCCAAAGATTTCGGAACGATGAAATGGTTGAGTCTCTTAGGCCACTTACCCGAAGAATTCAAGGATTATCTACCGGATGGACATGTATATACCACGCGCTGGTATCCATTTGAATTATATATTCATATATTGAACCTGGCGGAAGAGATGTTTGGAACGGGTGATAAAAAGGTGATCTTTGAAAATGCGAGATCGGGAGCCATTTCAAATATGAACACAATCTTCAAGCTCTTTATAAAAACTTTAACTCCAGAAGCATTAGCATCAAAGATCCCGCTTTTCTTTTCTCACTTTTTTGATTTCGGCGTTATGATGGTCGAAAAACAGAGCAAGGGGCACATCATCGCTTCCATCCCTCGCATTGATTACTATCCGATCTTTTTCGTGCGCATCTCCGGTTATCTCAAAGGAATACTGGATGTTATCGGTGTTGAATTCTCCAATGTATCCTACAATTACGATGCCTTTTCAAAAAAGGTGTCTTTCGATATAACCTTTCAGCCAAAGAGATAATGGATCAGATCAATTATTCTCCAGCATATCCGCCAGATCTTTTTCTACGGTCGTGATAGGCCGGATGTCAAAATTCTCTACCAGCACCTTGACCACACCCGGAGATAAAAAGGCGGGCAGTGTCGGGCCGAGGCGGATCTTTTTTACGCCCAGATAAAGCAGGCCCAGAAGAACAGTCACGGCTTTCTGCTCATACCACGCTACATTAAAAGAAATAGGCAGATCGTTGATATCCTCGACCTTCAGAACTTCTTTTAATTGGAGAGCAATATATGCAAGTGAATATGAATCATTACATTGTCCCGCATCAATAACCCTGGGCAATCCTTCAATATCTCCCAGATCCAACATATTATAGCGGTATTTTGCGCATCCCGAAGTCAATATGACGGTGTCTTTTGGCAGAGCTTCGGCAAATTTGGTGTAATAGTCCCTATCCTTATGTCTGCCGTCACAACCGCTCATTACAAAGAATCGCTTTATGGCGCCCTTTGAGATCAGATCCAAAATAGTACCTGCCGATTCAACGAGCGTATTTCTGCCGAAACCTACTATCAGCTTCTTGCCCTTGCGTTCTTTGAGCGGGCCTATCTTCAAGGCCTGCTTGATCACTGCGGAAAAATCTTTCATTTCATCAGCTTCGACATTGGGTATATGCTTAACTCCCGGCCAGCGGACAAGGCCGGTCGTGAAAATCCTGTCAAAATACGCGGCGAGCGGTTTCTGAATACAATTGGTTGTCATGAGGATCGGGCCCTCGAAATCAGAAAATTCGCGCTGCTGATTATACCAGGATGTTCCGAAATTGCCTTTTAAATGGGAATATTTCTTTAATTCCGGATAACCGTGTGCGGGCAGCATCTCTCCGTGAGTATAAATATCGATGCCCTTTCCTTCGGTCTGCTTCAGGAGCTCCTCAAGATCTAAAAGGTCGTGACCGGATATGATAATACCGGCATTGTTCGCCGTGCCCGTCCATGCCTCTGTGACTACGGGGTTCCCGTAGGTTCCGGTATTTGCCTCATCCAGCAATGCCATGGCGTCAACCGAGAATTTGCCGGCTTCCATTACCAATGCCACAAGATCAACTTTCTCGATATTTTCATTTACGGTAGCGGATAGTGCATGGTCGATAAAATCAAGTATCTGATCGCCATTTCTCTTCAGGATCACGGCATGGTCAACATATGCCGAAATACCCTTCAATCCGGAAAGCAGTAATTCTCTCAAGGATCTGATATCTTCGTTTTTCTGAGAAAGAATTCCGCTATATTCTGAGTATTTTTCCATTGCGTCAATTGGCCCATCCAGCTCCACAAGGGCAGCGTACGGAACATGCGGAAAATCCTTTTTCACGCTCTTGAGATCACCATTATTAGCGGCTTTTGCCATAAGATAATTTCTGTAACTCACCGTTCTTTTGACCCTGTCAAAAATCTCGGCAGGCTCAAAATTCACATTGGTTATTGTAGTAAAAAGATTCTCGGCGATCAGGTGGTCGCCCTTTTCTCTGGAAATGCCTTTCTTTTTTAATTCATTTGCCCAGAAAGCAGCGCCCCTGCTTATCCAAATCAATAGGTCCTGCATTTCTGCGGTAAAGCCGTCTTTGCCGCAAACACCCTGTACCGTACAGCCCTTATTGCCAAGAGCTTCCTGACATTGAAAACAAAACATAAGTCCTCCTTAACGCCAATGCTTCAATAGTGTTCTGTTTCATAAATATTTCACGCAATGTATTTATAAACAGAGCACTAATAATTACTGGTATGCATGATCGAACTGACCACTATGGCAAGTATGCCCAGGGCCATATTGATCCGTACCAATAAGTTCGATCTTCCGATCTTTTTATTTTTCTTCGAGATTTTGCGCATCATCGCTACTCCCAGCATCATAAAAGTTAGCCCAACCTTTAAGATCACGAAAATGCGGGGAACTGCATACGGAGATACACCCGACCTTGCCATGAAAAGACCCGAGATCAGCAGCATGAACGCGCTGAAAAATACCGCCTTCGTCAGCCCTTTTTCAAACTTATTCCATTCGCCGGGAGATGATCCCTTCTGCATCGGCAGTATAAAAAAGCTCATCAGCAGCAGGCCGCCCACCCAGAAAGAGGTAGCGGTAAAATGTACGGATCTCATTATTATATAAAGTATTTCTTCCATTATCTTTGTCCTCTTGAAATATTCCACGCCAGACCGGCTTTGATCTGCAGTACATCATCGTAGAGATCTCTCTTGAGAGGATATACCTCTGCCAGTATTTGAAAGCTCATTCTACCGAGAACGGCTTGAACCCCCAGAGCGCCCGACACACCATAACCCGTAAACGGCAAGCGCTCATCCTTTGAGCGTATATATGCCTGAACCGTCAATTCCCAATAAATATTTCTGAACAATTGATCGCCATAAGAGATCAGCCCTCTATAGAGATCACCCCTTTCAGCGCCTGTTATCAGGTCCTTAAGCCGGGCATCATAGATCAATGCGGTTATCAGCAGCCGATTTTTTGAAAAGTGGTCACTTATAAGACACAATGAAAAACCATCACTACCGACACCGGTGGGAAGTTCCATTTTTTCAAGCTCTTCAAATGAGCCGGTATTCAAGCGGTACAAAAACGCCAGAGACAATGCATGGCCCTTTGTTCTTCTTAATTGGAATTTTGCGGAAAGATATGTATCTCCCAAGCCGGAGCCCTCTTTTGTCATAATTGATTCTATCTTTTTATTCACAAATACCGTATTTACCGCCAGGGTAAGGTTCTCTCTCAGTCCATAACTCATATAGAATGTTACTCCGGAGTTGTAACCCGATCCATCGGCGGGAATCGCGGCCTGCTTAAGCGTTAGCGGGTCGGTGATCGAGGTAAACCCACCGTAAAAATAATGTATCCGCGTGGCAATGCCTCCAACGGGCGCGGCCGCCGCTCTGTTGAAATATATCGGTGGAGCAGCGAGAGGGGTTAGCATCAGAACCAAGAACAAGATCCCGGTAATCATTATTTTTTTTTCATTTTTAGATCGTGTGTCAACATTCCGTATCATCATCGCCTCCTTTGGAAGAAGCTTCGTATAAGCGGAAGTTTATTCCCTTCTGCTCTGCCGGAAATTGAAGCGCTTCTTCTATGTTAGTTATCATTCACTAACATTATAATAGATATTCTGCACTTTGTCAAGTTTTTCTTTGTATTTTTTCATAAATACGATGAAAAAGATATATTAATGGTGTTTTGATCCGTCTTTTCATTATTAACATATGCTTTTCTCACATCATTTCATGATGCTCAAAAAGAAAGATATATATATTATTGTTCCGGAAGGTGTTCTCTTTTCTTTTCGCTTTTTCC
>JAGLWT010000077.1 GCA_023133295.1 bacterium
TTCCCTTCGGGCTGAAGCTCTTTTCTGTCTTATGTGTTGCTAGTGCTCTTTTTCATAAATACGATGACAATGTAATGTCTATAAGATCAGGGACGGTGACTAACATTCAAAAAAAAGGCCGCAATACCGAAAGCAACAGAGACATTTAAGGATTCGACATCGTTTTTCATTGGGATGCTCACGATATGATCACATTCTTTCAGGATGCCGGGCCGAATCCCCTGAGCCTCTCCACCCATGATCAAAGCTATACCATCGCTATCATTTTGATGATCGGTGAGAGGGAGTTCACCCGACATATCAAGGCCAAGTATCGTGACACCTTCTTGTTTGAGTATCTTGATCTCTCTTTTAAGGTTAACGGTCTCCTCTATCATTAAGCGGTTCAAAGTCCCCTGAGAGACCCTTTCCACTTCAGGGGTCACCTTAGCCGAATCATGCTTAGGAATGATAACGCCATGAACCCCAAGAGCAGCGGCAGTTCGAATTATTGCGCCAAGATTTCTAACATCCTGTATACGGTCCAGAAGAAGTATGAAGGGCGGCTCATTATTACTTCTGGCATTTTTGAGCATCTCTTCCACAGAGAAGAATTTGCGTTTTCCCCCGAAAAGGACAACACCCTGAGAATGCGGAGAATAATGTGAATCGAAATTCCTATGGGATACAAATTCGATCTTTATTCCTCTGCCTTTAGCCAATTCTATGATCTTCTGCACCTTGTCACCAAAGGTGTTCTCGCGGACTACAAGTTTAATTATTTCGCGATTGCCGGCATTGAGATTCTCCCAGACAGCGTTACGGCCGATTATCTTGAGCATCTTAACTTTCCCGCAGAAATTCAAGTGAATTCTGAATTCTACTGCGTATCTCTTTCAGAGGAAGTACCGTCAGAAAGTGTATTAACTCAGGCCCTTCCTCCTTACCGGAAAGCATATATCTGATGGGATGATAAAGGTCCTTGCCTTTTAGCTCCGTCCGTTTTGACAGCTCCTTAAAAAGCCCGCCGGCATCATTTATCGACAAGGAATCCTTTTCAGCCGTCAGGGTCAGGAAATTCTCTGCCAGAAGTATATGGGCGGATGTTTTAAAAGGAGTAAGAAGCTCCTTATTGATCACCCAAAGGGAGAAATCATCAATGCGTGCAATTACATCGCCAAGAAAATGATAATAGTCGCGAGTAGCGGAAATATATCTATGTATCATATCGGCGTCATCTTTGAAAAAGGGAGATCGTTTTAATTCCGGAACAAGCTCAATTATTTCTTCATCACTAAGCGCGCGCAAGTATACACCGTTCATCCAATCCAGTTTTTCGCGATTCAGGATCGCCGCGGTCTTTGAAACCCTATCCAAAGAAAAGAATGAGATTATCTCTTCCATGGTCAGCAGTTCTGGATTTTCACTGGTTTCCCTATCGGGAGGAGACCATCCCAAAAGAGACAGAAAGTTGGTCAATGCCGCCGGAAGATAGCCCTTTTCCCTGAATTCTTCCACCGAGGTGGCGCCGTGGCGCTTGGACAGACGACTACCGTCCTCGCCCAGTATCATCGAAAGGTGCCCAAAGAGTGGCAATTCAAATCCTAATGCCTGATAAAGCATTATCTGTTTCGGTGTATTGGAAAGATGGTCGTCACCTCTCAGTACATGAGTGATCTTCATCAGAGCATCGTCTACGACACAGGTGAAATTATAAGTGGGGTAACCATTGGAACGCTTGATCACGAAGTCACCCATCAAGGAAGAATCAAATCGTGTCTCCCCGTGTATCAGGTCTTCAAATACGATCTCACCGTCCAATGGTATCTTAAATCTGATCGAAGGAGTAATGCCGGAATCGATCTTCTTCTGAATATCCTGCTTTGAGAGGTCCCTGCAGCGCCCTGAGTATTTCGGGGTCTGCCCGTTTTTCAAAGCATCCGCCCTTTCTCTTTCCAGATCTTCCGGGGTGCAGAAGCAGGGGTATGCCGAGCCGGCTTCCAGTAATTTATCAATATGCTCATTGTAGAGGTCAAAACGCTCTGTCTGGAAGTAGGGACCAAGATCGCCGCCCTTGCCCGGGCCCTCATCCCAGAGTAATCCCAGCCATTCCAGACTTTTGAGAAGATCTTTAACCGATTCCTCCGTAGAGCGTTCTTTATCCGTATCCTCGATCCTTAATATATAAGTTCCCCCGCAAGCGCGGGCAAAGAGATAATTAAATAATGCTGTGCGCGCGCCTCCGACATGCAGTAAACCTGTCGGTGAAGGCGCGAATCTTACCCTGACAACGCTCATTGAGACTCTGAAGAATCTTGAAGCTCTTTAATAAGGTCAGCTATTCCTTCCTCAGGAAGCCACTTAGGAGCGTATCCGATCTTTATAGATTCATCAAGAGCGGCTTCGGTATGATCCTGATAGAAATCGTAAGGATTCTTGAAATATTCGACCTTCATATCTGTTCCCAGGACATCATTGATGATCTCCACTAGCCGGTTAAAGGTATAGGCTTTTCCGCATCCGAGATTGTATACGCCGTTCTTCTTTGATTCATACGCAGAAATGATACCATCCACCACATCTTTAATATAAACGAAATCCCTTTTCTGCTCTCCCATTTCAAAAAGCCTGGGACTCTCGCCCTTCATCATTTTCACCGATAATTGATAGACCATGGATGCGAATTTTCCCTTGGACTCCTCCCTTTTACCATAGACATTAAAGAATCTCAAACCGACAAGCGGAAAAGAGGGCGCCATGGCAATGGTCTCATATGTCAATCTGTCCATCATCATCTTTGAAAAAGCATAGACATTTGCGGGAGCGTTTCCCTCTTCTAATCTGTTCGGGCCGGGCTTTTTGCCATACACCGAGGCAGAGGAAGCATAGATCAGCGGGATATTCCTGTTCAGACAGACCTTGACCATCCTTTTGAAGGCCAGTATGTTGACCCTCGTCATCAGATATTGATCTTCCACGGTCGTGTCCGAGATCGCACCCATATGAAATACCGCATCAAAATCTGAGGATTCAAGAAAAGAAATAAATTCCATTGAATCCAATTCAAAGGGAAGAAATTGACCGGTGAAACCCAAGAGGTTCTTGAAATTGCCTGACCAGAAATTATCAGTGGCGATAACGGTTGCCGCGGGATATCTCTTTGTTAACTCCAAAGCAAGTGTGGAGCCTATAAAACCGACGCCGCCGGTAACCAGGAATTTCATTTACGATTCCCTTTGAAGAAACTTTCCAGAGCACAGATAACGGCTTCCTGCTCCTCTGAGGTCAACTCAGGAAAGACGGGAAGCGAAAGAACTTCCAAGCAAGCGGCCTCGGCATCGGGAAGGTCCCCGTTTTTGTATCCAAGATGTTCAAAACATTTCTGAAGGTGCAGCGGTATAGGGTAATAGATCGCATTTCCAATGCCTTGCTCATCCAAAAAGGCCTTGAGATCATCCCTTTGTTTTGTCCGTATCGTGTATTGATTGTATATATGATAATTCACCGAAGATTCGTATGGAGCTGTAAGGAACTCATCCAATCCCCTTTCTTTGAAAGCCGTATTGTATTTTTGAGCATGATCTCGTCTCATTTCATGCCAATTGTTCAGGTATTTAAGTTTCTTCTCAAGTACAAAGGCCTGCAGAGAATCCAGCCGTGAATTATACCCGACAAAATCATGTGAATATTTTTTCGTCTCGCCATGCATTCTCATCGCCTTAAGACGCGTATAGTTGTCATAATCCTTGACCGTGATCATCCCGCCGTCGCCGAACCCCCCCAGATTCTTGGAGGGAAAGAACGAAAAAGCGCCGAAATCACCGATCGTGCCGACTTTATTCCCTTTATAAGTGGCGCCAATGGCCTGACAGGCATCTTCGATCACTTGCAGGTCATGCTCAAGAGCGACTTTCATAATGAAATCCATATCGGCGGATTGGCCGAAAAGATGTACCGGCAGAATTGCCTTGGTCTTTGGGGTGATCTTCTCAGCGAGAAGATTCACATCCATATTATATGTTGAGGGATTAATATCAACGAATACAGGTACAGCACCCAATCTCGTGATAGCACCCGCAGTGGCAAAAAAAGTGAAGGGAGTCGTTATGACCTCATCGCCCGGCTTCACTCCCGCCTGGTCCAAAGCCAGTATCAGAGCATCCGTACCCGAAGCGACGCCCAAAGCGTACTCAGTTTCAAAATAATCCCCTATTGCTCTCTCAAAACGGCCAAGGGGCTCTCCGAGAATAAATGTCTGCGCTTCCATCAACTCATTCAAGCCGGGAAGTATGTCGTTCTTCAGATATTTATACTGTCTCTTAAGATCCAAAAGCGGTACTTTCATTTTTTTCTCCCTAATTTACTATGGCTTACATCAGAGCCCAAACTGATAACTCGGCCGGTCTCCGCCGATTCATATATCGCATGAATTATCTTCAAGGATTTTATTCCCTCAGCTCCATCGATCAGAGCCGCTCTTTCGGCTTGAATAGCTTCGAGAACATGCTCCAGATACGCACGATGTCCAAAGCCGTACACATCAGGAGGGTTAACGGAAAATTTTTCGATGATCGTCTTATCTTCCGGCTGGGGCTCTTCAAATTTCCATGTAACGATCTTATTCATGGCGAATCCGCCTATCTCGACTGTCCCCTTTGAACCATAGACATTAATAGAGCCTTCCAGGTCCTGTGGGGATGTGTTCGTTGTAGCTTCAATAACGCCAAAGGCTCCGGATTCCGCCCGGAGAAGGGCTACTCCGGTGTCCTCTACTTCTATCTGATGCAGGAAGGTATCGGTCATCGCGGAAATATCGGATATCGGGCCAAGTACCCATTGAAGCATATCAATATGATGCGATGCCTGATTAGTAAGAACTCCTCCATCCATGGCCCATGTCCCGTGCCATTCATCCATGTCGTAATATTTCTGAGGACGCTGCCAATGAACCCTTACCGTTGCCATGTATATCTTCCCGAAGCGGCCTTCTTCTATTGCCTGCCTTAACCTAAGGACGGGGAGATTGAATCTGTTCTGCTTGACAACGAATAATCGAGTATGATTATCATCACAGGTCTCTATCATCGCCTTGGCCTCATCAAGCCTAAGCGCCATGGGTTTCTCAACGATAATATTCCCTGTATGCGGCGCGAAATACATGCAATGTTCGGCATGCAGGCCTGAAGGAGTGCAGATACTCACCACATCTATCTTCTCACCTTCTACCATTTTTTCCATACTCGTATAATACGGGATCCCGTACTTCTTACCTAATTCTTCTGCCCTTGACGCAATTATATCACATACAGCTGAAAGTTCAGCCCCATCTATCTGTTTTAAAAGGGCGGCGTGCCGTTTTCCAATGCGCCCGCAGCCTAACAATGCGAATCTTAACATAAATCCTCCGATGTTTTAGTGTACTGTTTCATAAATACGATGTCAATGAAATACCCTGATTTGAGGCAATTCCAACGAACGATGAGTGCGGCGTACCCTTTGTGGTCCGTAAGCGAAGAGAGAGGAAGAAATTGGCCAAAGACGGTATTCCCTTCGGGCTGGTGCTCTTTTTCTGTCTTCTGCGTTGCTCGTTGCTTACATACCGCTGTGGGTATGCGGCGTTGCTCGCGCCTTGAATACGGCAAAAATATCGTCAGCCATTGTCAGTGTTTCATGAATCAGGACACTAGAGCTTCATTATACAAAACTTTATGCGAATTTGCAAAGAAATCAAAATTTCCCTGACCGCAAAAGTGTTGCATATTTCATATAATAGTGGTATAATCAACAGTGAAAAAAATAATATTATTCTGCCTTTTATTCAGTGGTATTTTATTGCAGATACATTCGGATTATTCTCTACAGACCGATTCGTTCAAGACCGAAGCACGCGCAAAATCCAGGATGAATTCCCTCTCAAAATTATTGGACCGGGATGCGGTCCATATGGTCCGTACAGACTTGGGAGAAAAGGGCGTTTGGTACAGGGTCCGTTATGGAAGATTCTCCGAGAAAAAGGACGCGATGCAATACATTGAAATATTGAAAAAGAAGGATATCGCTTCATTCTTGACCTTATATCATGGCCCGCCCGACTTTGCTTACACGGTTGCGAAAACAGAAAATGCCGCATCGGTAAAAGCGGAGGTAAAGAAAACGCCCAAGGAAGTGATCACCGCAAAAAGTAAAAAGACGGATCTCGCGAAAAAACAAGAAAAAAAGACGGACAAGGCCAAGAGCGAGAGCAATAAGCAAAAGGCCCGAAAAAGAGCGGAAGAAAAGCGAAAGGAAAAAGAAAGAAAGGCTAAGACCGAGAAAGAGGTTTTAAACGAAACCTTAGATTTCAAAATCGAGATAGTAAATAATATTTGGATCAAAGCCGTTCAGGAAAGGGATCTCGAAAAGATTAAAAGGATGATCCCCAAATATCTGAAATTAGCCGAGGAATTCTTTGATAGCGATAATCTCTATAAAACCTATTATATGGTCTCGCATTGCTATCTCGAATTGAAGGACAACACACGCGCTATTACATATATCGACAAAGCGATCGACTATGCTCCGAGGAAAGAGAAGGCGGCGTTATTATACGAAAAGGGCTTTATGGTTTACATATTTGTTCAGGATTACGATAAGGCCTTGAATATTTTCAAGAGGGTCAGCATTGAGTTTCCGGGATCGGATTGGGAACAGGCGGCGATCTTGAATATCAAGCAGATCCTTACTTATAAGGTCTACAAACATAGCGAGGAGGGCTCATGAGCTTAAAGGGTAGTCTGACTTCCATTCATCTTGCGGACATAGTACAACTCATCGGTTTGGGGGAAAAGTCCGGATGTCTGGAATTATCCCGGGGGAATGACACCGGATATATCTTCTTTGACAAGGGCATCATAATCTACGGATATTCCGATAATAATAAAGTTTCCGTAGAAAGGGTCAACAATGAAAGGAAGTTGATCGATGCTTCAAAATTGAAGACGGTCATGGCAGCGGCTGAGGAAAAAGGCAAAGACCTCGTTTATCTCCTCGATGAAGGTGGATTGATCCCAAAAGACAAACTGGCCTCGGCGACAAAGAATTTTATGCTTGAGACCATGTATGCGTTTTTCAAGTGGACCGATGGAAATTTTGAGTTTATCCCCGACAAGAAACCCGAATCTCCAATGGCTCTTCTTGAAGCATCTTTTGCCAATCTTATCATGGAGGGCTCCAGAAGGATTGACGAGATCGATGTTATAAAAAAGATATTCATTTCCGATAAAACCCGTTTTTTTGTAACCGCGACCGGAACGGAGAAACTGATACAATTAGAGTTGAACGCCACAGAGAAAAAACTTTTAGCTGAGATCAAGAACATTTCAAATATCTATCGTCTTGCGGAAAACTCTCAATTGGAGGAATTTGACCTCTACAAGATCGTCTATGGATTTCATCAATCCAAGATCATCGAAGTCATGTCCGAGGAATCGTTCGGCATCGTATCCGAACACATTGATCTGGCTGGTTTCTATGTGGAAAGAGAAAATTATGAGGATGCCCTCAAGGAAGCGGAGAGAGCATTTTCACTGGTTCCCACCGATGAGAATATCATTGCGCTCTTGAAGTTATGTTCCGATTACACCGAATTATCACCTTCATTGATCAAACATTTTAAGACCGCCTTGAGATTCTCCCGATTCACTTCTTATTCTAAAGATATTCTCAAATTCATCAAGAGCGAAGCGGAGAAGGTCATTCAGGAGAAAGAACAAAGCGGGAAACCCAAGAAAGCCAGTCCCAGAGAAGCGCTTTTACTTGCCACTCAACAGGCAAAAAAGGGAGATTTCAAAGGCGTGGTAAAGACATTGACAGAGCTTGGAGAGATCAGGCATTCCACCTATTATCTTTTATTGGGGAATGCATATTTCAAATTAAGCAATATGAAACAGGCATACGATATCTTTTCCAAATCATTCGAATTGAATCCAGAAAATGAGAAGATCAAGAAATTGCTCGTAGCCATTAAAAGTAAATTATAGGAGTGTCTCATGACAAAGGATAATAAAGAATTGGAAAATAGGAAAAAAGCACTGGATATCGCCGTTTCGCAAATCGAGAAAAATCACGGTAAAGGCGCAATAATGAAATTAGGGGACGCGAAGCATTTAAGAATTGATGCCATACCCACGGGATCACTGACATTGGATGCCGCGCTGGGCGTAGGCGGAATTCCCAAAGGAAGGATCACAGAAATATACGGTATGGAATCCGGCGGAAAGACCACGCTGGCTCTTCATGTGATCGCAGAAGCTCAAAAGCTGGGAGGCATTGCGGCGTTCATAGACGCCGAACATGCCCTTGATCCGGAATATGCCAAGAAGATAGGCGTGGATACCGAGGAACTGATTATCAGCCAACCGGACTTCGGCGAACAGGCTCTCGACATCACGGAAACCCTGGTACGATCCGGTGCCGTGGATATTGTTGTTATTGACTCGGTGGCGGCATTAGTGCCGAAATCAGAGATCGACGGGGATATGGGAGATTCTCATGTCGGACTTCAGGCACGACTGATGTCGCAAGCCATGAGGAAATTAGCATCGGTAGTAAGTAAATCGGGGTGTTCGGTAATCTTCATCAATCAATTAAGACATAAGATCGGCGTAATGTTCGGTAATCCCGAAACAACCACCGGTGGCTTTGCTCTAAAATTCTATGCATCGGTCAGGATCGACATAAGAAGGATAAGCACCATTAAGGCAGCGGAGGCGGATCAGGGGATCAGGGTAAGGGCCAAGGTCGTGAAGAACAAGGTAGCCACTCCTTTCCGAAAGGCGGAATTTGATATCATGTTCGGAGAAGGCATATCCAGATACGGTGAATTCCTTGATCTCGGAGTTGAGAACGGCATCATTGAAAAAGCGGGTTCATGGTTCTCATACGCGGATCAAAGGGTCGGCCAGGGACGGTCAAATGTGATAGAATTCTTAAAAGACAATGACAAGATGGCCGGAGACATAGAGAAACAGCTCCGGGACAAATTAGGATTGGCGACCCCCGGAAAGCCCTCCGAAGAATAAATGGTAGAGAAGAAATTCTTAAATTTCCGAAAAAGAATATTAACATATGTTGTAATATTTCTCAGTATGGCGGCTTTTGCTGTACTTTTCGCTCTCATGCAGAACTTGCAGAAATCACCGCTTTTTTTAAGACTTTCGGATCTTAATTACAGAGTAGAAACAAGATCGACTATCATTCGAATAAGGGCAACCGTGGGTTTTGAGTCAAGGGGCAGCGGTAATAAGCGTAGTTTCTCTTTTCCGCTTCATCTTCCAAAAGATGCGGTCCTGAAGAGTTTCTCGGTACAATACCCTCTTCGATCCGGCAAACCGGTACATGAGAACGGATTTATAACTTGGAATGGCTATGTGCCACAGAAAGGTGAGAGAGCAAGCATACAGGTCATTTATGAATATCAATTGGTTTTAGGAGAGGTCATCCTTCCCGTAAAAAGCCTCGGGACCTTCGTCATCAAGGATACGCCTATAACTGTAAGTGTTTTTCTGGATTCAAGGATCCATGAGTTCTCATCTAATTATGATCTGATCAGCCGGGTAAAAGGTTTCAAAACCACTCTGACCTACGATTCAGAATTAAAAAGGGGCACCGAAGATCTGTTCATAAAATGGTAGAGAGCGGACCGAATACTCTTTTCTTAATCGATACATACTCCATTATCTTCAGAGCCTATTATGCGTTACCGCCATTTGTAAACAGTTCCGGATTTCAGACCAATGCCGTATACGGGGTGATCAAATCACTGGCAAAGATGAGAAAAGACTTCAATGTAAAGATGATGTGCGCGGTATATGACAGTATAGGGCCCACTTTCAGGAAGGAATTGACCGAGACATACAAGGCGAACAGAGCGAAAACACCAGAGGACTTGATCAAACAATTCCCCGTGATCGAGGAAATGATAGACCTTTTCGGCATTCCCTCCAAAAGAATAGAGGGCTTTGAAGCCGACGATGTCATAGGCTCCATATCCGAGCAGATGAGAGGTCTTGTTGACAATATCGTTATAATCACCGGGGATAAGGACCTCTTTCAATTGATAAACAGCAATGTGAGCATTTATGACCCCAGGAAAGACATGGAATATGATGAGCAGGGAACTTTTGATAAGTTCGGCGTATTTCCATCGCAAATGAGGGACTACCTTTCTTTAGTGGGAGATTCTTCCGATAATATTCCCGGAGCTCCAGGCATAGGCCCAAAAACAGCGGTAAAACTGCTTGACCGTTACGGTAACCTTGAAGAAATAATTCTTCATAAGGAAGAGTTAACCCCCGGCCAGCAAAAAAGCCTAAAAGAATTCTCATCCCATAGGGAATTGACCGAAGAACTTGTCAGGATCAGAACAGATCTGGATATCTCAACGCAGCCGGAAGAATATATTATCGGAAGCCCTCAGAATACCGCATTGATCGAGAAGTTCCGGGAATTGGAATTTCACTCCTTCATATCCGAACTTGACCTGAAAACATCCAAGACCACATTGACTTATGTTCAAAGCGCGGTTTTTCGGCATACCGAAAAAACCGCATTCAAGATAATTGACGGAGACCTGCTTCTAGTTTCATCAAACAGGGAATTCACCGTCCTACCCTTGGAAGATGCTGCGTTTGATCCAGCATACCTATATATCTCATATAATATCAAGGATGACTTCAAGATCCTTCTGAAAAGAAATTATACACTCGCTAAGAACTATTATGATGCGGCAATTGCCCATCATGTTTTGAAGGGCGGAAAGAAAGTGACCTCCTTTCATGACATGACGGAAGACTTCCCGCTGTCCGAACATATCTCTTTTGAGAATGATCCCGGCAAAGGAGGTGAACTCTTGGAAAACGCCGGCCATCTTCATCACCTCTTGGCGATGTATGAGCTGCAGAGAAAATTCTCTTCATTCACTCAAGTTATGGAAGATGTTCTGATCCCCATAGAGTTCCCGTTGATCCCCGTTCTGGCGGCGATGGAATTGAACGGCATATCTATTGACAGAAAAAAGTTCAATGAGGTAAAAGGGCAATACCGCAAGATCACGAATACACTGGAGCGCGACATTATTGAAATATCAGGGGAGCAGTTCAATGTGGATTCACCAAAACAACTGAGCTCGATCCTCTTCAATAAGCTCGGCCTGCCCATACTTAAAAAAACCAAGACCGGAGCGTCTACCAATTCAGCGACATTGAAAGCGCTGATGAACGAAGCCACGGAGAAGAGCACCATACAACTATTGGAGAAAGTACTTAAATACCGAGAGGTAAAAAAGATACTCAGCACTTATCTTGAAGGATTCGTAAAGCACATCCGTGCAGAAACCGGGAAAATACATACCACTTATTTACAGGGAGCGACCTCTACCGGAAGGCTGTCTTCAGAAAATCCCAATCTTCAGAACCTGCCTATCAAGACAGAGACCGGTTCAATAATGCGTTCGTTATTTGTCCCCTCCAAAGAAGGCGATCTTCTCCTTTCACTTGATTACAGCCAGATAGAACTGCGGATACTTGCTCACCTGACACAGGATGACGCACTTGTTGAGGCATTTAAACTTGATAAGGATATTCATATTATCACCGCGGCGAAGATACTGTCTCTCCCTCTCGATCGTATTGGTCAGAAGGAAAGGGCTATCGGAAAAACCATTAATTTCGGTATCATGTATGGAATGGGCCCTTATCATCTGTCTCAAACGATAGGTATTTCCATTAAAGAAGCTGTAGATTTCATTGATTCATATTACAGAGAATATGTGGGTGTCAAAGAATTCCAGGACCGCTTGATAGCTGAGGGAGAAAAAACTGGGCATGTTGAGACCTTTTTTCATCGCAAACGCTATGTCCCGGAGCTCTTGTCCAGCGAGCACAATGTACATGCCTCCGGAGTAAGGGTTGCTATAAATGCTCCTATACAGGGAACCGCAAGTGAGATCGTTAAGCTTGCGATGATCAAGATCGCTGAAGGAATGCATCCGGAGATCAAAATGCTTCTTCAAATCCACGATGAACTTGTTTTTGAAGGGCCGGAAGAAGTGATAAAGCAGCAAGCTCCGGCGATCGCGGAGCTCATGGAAAGCATTGTTGACTTCTCTGTTCCTCTCAAGGTCGATCATGCTTTCGGCCGTGACCTCTTGGAGATACACTGATGAGACTGCTGATCACAGGGATCATGGCAAGCGGAAAAAGCACTGTCGCTGACATGCTTTCTGAAGTGATTCGTTATCCCCTTCTCAAGGCAGATAGTATTGCAGCAGAGCTTAGAAGGGATGCGGATATCAGAACTCAATTGAAAGAACTCTTTCAATGCGGGGATACGGATCTGGAAGTAATTATGAGGAGCGGGATGTGGAAAAGCCAATTGAGAAAAGGAACAAATTCCATTATGCATCCTGCAATAAAGAGCGCTATTGATGAATTTCTAATGAAAAACCCTAATTGCATCGTTGATGCACCAATACCCTTGACATTGAATATTATGGATAATATTGATAAAGTGATTCTTGTCAAAGCACCCATGAAGATCGTGAAAAGAAGGATCACGGAAATGGACTTTACCAAGAGAACAGCTCGAGCTTTATTGAAAGAACAGAAGAGGGAATTTAGAGAAATTAAGGCCGATCTTATCATTAATAACGATGAAAGACAAGAACTTCAAGTCATTGTGGACATTATTATTTCTCATTTTAAGCTGGACAAATAGTTCCGCTATTTCCCCGAATTTCATCAATAATGGAATATTCGAGGACAATGCGGGGTACTTTGCCGATATTTTCGGCAGGTATATGTGCCGCGGCAACAAGAACAATTTCTCCTCTGAAAATTACCTCATCAATAATGATGCGGTCACTCTGCCTTCCCAAGCAGACCTGATCTTTTTCAAACAATCCTATTTCCGCAGCAGGAAAAGCAGTTTTTTCCTTAACATCAACCTCTTGAGCGGACGATACGGACAATATACCGATCTTGATAATAAGGCAGTGGTGCTGGCTTTTTCTTATCCTTTATTAACCGATACCAGTCTGGGAATAGAAACGTCTTGGAATGAGATATCCGATAATGGCCCGATCGACTTTTATTCTTTGAAACATATTTACAATATATTTGTGAAATATTCGATCGACAAACTCGGCCTTGTCCTTCGATATGAGATCAGCGGTTCCGAAAATTTCACAAGGAACTTCTCTTTCTTCGGATCTTGGAAACCACTTGATCATATGGAGATCGGTATTATGGGTGGAAAGGTTTCGGAGTTCTCCGACCCTGAATCCTATTTGAACTCCATCTTTTTAAAAAGAGAGATCTCTTTCACGACCGTCTTCAGAACACGCATCCAAGAATATCTGGGAATTCTTTTCTATTATCGTACTCGCGAAAGCCATTCTCCCGACATGGAATTCACTATGGATGTTTATGAGAGATTTTTCTTTCAATTCTACTTCAGTGAAACCAGGGAGAACAAACGCCTTTTGATAAAGATCCCGCTTTATAAGAATTATTTTCTGGTGGCAGGGCCTGAATTTTATGACAGGTACTTCATCTCTCTTTCTGTCTTAGAAAAAGGTGAGAAGCACCTCTTTATTCTTGGGTTCAAGAACACCATTAAGCTGGATCTGAAAAGAAATCTTTCCTTCTTTGTCAAATACAGATATCTTATTTAGATTTAGAGACATAGCAATCCGCTGCCCTTATCACAATACCATCGAGAATAAACCCCCTCAATGCGATCTCCAAAACCTTATCATGAGAGCCCTTCTTCTCGCGCACACCTATTGCATTATGTACATTCGGATCAAAGTCAACCCCTATCTCGTTAATGACCTGAACCCCTTCATTTTCAAGTTTTTTAATGAATTCATTATAGACCATTTCAATACCCTTCAGGGTATTCTCGTCCTTGATGTTTGCCATCGCATATTCGAAATGTCCTAAAACCTCAATAAAGCCGATGAGGAATTTTTTGCTTTCTCTTTTCAAAGCGTTCTTGAGCTCCTTCTGAGAACGCTCTTGGAATTTTTCATTGTCTTTGCTGAATTGATCCAAGGTGTCCTTATTTTTCTTAATGGCGTTCTTGAAATTCTCGTTTTCTCTTTTCAAGGACTCATTTTCCTTGATGCTCTTCTCTTTATCCGCAAGAAGCTTTTCCAGGATCTCATGATTGAAAGCTATCTCTTTTTTGAGACTGCGTAATTTTTTATAGAAGTACCTGGTTTCATTGTCCATTAACATCTTTACCTCCAACTTTTAAATTTCTCGCTGATGACATCGGATACCATCTGTGAGAACTTTCTGAGAAAATCTATATTAAAGTCATAATACATCGCCTTCGGCCCGACGATGCCGAAAAGCCCTGTCCTTTCATCATTGATCTTAAAGGGCGATGTGATGATAGTCATTTCCTTCAGCTCTTCCTCACCCAATTCCTGGCCGATGAATATTCGTGTTGAATCCAAGGCGGAAAATTTCAGGATCAGCTCTTTCATCCTATCCCCTGTGTTAAATTCAGAAAGCTGCCCTTCATGGCCTGGGATAGGTTCAAGATGTATTCGCTGGAACTCCGTGATAACCGTCCCCAATTTGCCGAGCAGGCCTTTTACGACCTTGTCATATTTTTTTAACTCACCCTTCAATTCTTTGAAGCGCTCTTTTAACGCCTCTTCGATCTCCGAAAGATTTCTCCCCTTTGCGGCATCATTGATGAAGCCCTCTACCATCTTCAATATCCTTCTGTCGATCGCGGCGTCCGAGATAAAAAAGATCTTATCCAGTACCAATCCGCTGGAAAGGTAAATAAGCGCCAGTATTTGATTCGGGGCGATCTGATTAAAATGGACACCTTTCAATTTTTGAGTATCCACCGTAACACCGAGCGAAAAAGCCATCTCATTGGTGAATTTAGAGATCATCTTTGAAGAAAATACCATGACATTCTCCAGATCGACCATGCTTTCATCCAACTCACCTTTGAGATTTCTGAGCTCGATCTGAATGAATTGATTCAGGTGCAGGAGATGGTCGACATAGGATCTGAACGCAAGGTCAGTGGGTATCCTTCCGCCGGAAGTGTGTGCTTTGAAGAGATAACCCTTCTCCTCCAAGGCGGCGAAGACATTTCTCAATGTTGCGCTTGAAATATCGAGATTGAACCGTTTTTTCAGATATGTCGAGCCGACGGGGGTCTTAACCCTACAATACTCCTTCACCAATATCTGTAATACAAATTTTTCTCTTTCATTGAGGAATTGGCCATCTCTTTTGTTCACTTAATCATTTTATTGTTTTTTGAATATAAATACAAGATTTCTTTTTATGAGGTTTCAGATTTTTTCGGCCGGCAAGTAAACACGGAAGTTAAAATAGGATTTGAATGCATATCTAATATTTCATTACTTATTGGACTTACTTCGCGAGTGCAAACCAAGGAGTTACCGATCGACTTTATATATCGTTTGAATCCATTCCCACTCTTTCTTCAATCCCTCAAAGAGTAAAAATTCAGGTGAATAATTAAATTCATCTCTGGCTAGTGAAATATCTGCAAGGGTTTTTTTCATGTCACCTTTCTGATCCGCGATGTAATTCACTTTAGTTCTTTTGCCTGTGATCTCAAATATCATCTTAAGCACTTCATTAACACTGATAGAAGCCCCGCCGCCCACATTGACCTCATAATTCCATTTATCATTATCAATTAATTTATACAGGAAATCCACAACCGCAGCAACATAGGTAAAGTCTCTGATCTGTTCACCGTTGCCGTATATATTAATTGGCTCATTCTTTATCACTGATCTGAAAAATTTATGAAATGCCATGTCAGCACGCTGCCTGGGGCCGAAAACTGTAAAGAATCTAAGCGAAAGATATTTAAGACCATAACTGATGTTGTAAAGGTCTAATAATCTTTCACATGCCAATTTCGTCAAGCCGTAAGGAGAGATCGGCCTCAATATATTATCTTCCCTCATAGGATAAGTATTTGTTTTACCGTAGACTGATGACGAGGAAGCAAAAACAAGTCTTTTCTCTGGATAATCCTTCAAGATTTCCAGTATAAATTGCGTTACTTCTATATTTTCCCTAACATATATCTGGAAATCTTTACCCCAGGATTTAAACACACCTGGCTGCGCGGAAAGGTGAAAGATCACATCGGCATTTTTAATCTCCCCTATTGTTTTTTCACTCATCACATCAGATTCATGAAATGAAAATTTATCATTTGATTTTAAGGATTTGAGATTTGATCTTTTTAAGGAAACATCGTAGTAATTGGTGAGTTTATCTATTCCTACACAGTGAATATTATTTTCTGTGAGTTTTTCGCAAAGTGTGGAGCCAATAAATCCTGCGGCACCGGTGACAAGTACTTTCATGTAGTAATTTTATATTATTCTGTATTGCATGTCAAACTTTCTTTGAAAGTCTCTAAAAATTTCAGGGAGGATAACGACTCTTCGTCCTTACCTGTGATAAGCAGAAATGTTGCGCGTAAAATAATTACTCACCCTTCTATTAACTTCACTTCCAAACCTAATACTGAATTTATTATGGAAAAATATTGTTTTTTGTCGATATATATATATTTCCGCCTTTCGGATAGGTTTTCGCCTTTTTCTCATAAAGAACTAGAAAAAGTATCTTATTGTATACAATCCGGATTTAACCTTCATGTATTTAATGAATGAGCATTAAAATACTATTTCCCTACTTTTTTATAGATTATTAGCGGGGGAATCGATTCATCCTTGAAATGAGGAGATTGTTTTACATATTCCAAATTGTCTCTAAGTGCTTCTAATCGCGACTTTGATAATTTTTCAGATAAATCATCATCATAGATCAAGATATAATCTGAATTTAAAAGCCGGGACCGATCTTCCCAATGAAATATATTCAATTTCCTCCGGTTCGCAAGCGGACCCGCGAGATTATAACTTGTCGTCAAATTGAGATCTGGGGACTGAAACCTTTTCAGATTCCTATTCACTTCTTTATCATTATTTGAGATATGAAAAGTATCTTCGTTGCCGAAATAATAGTATTCAGATGGATGCCAGAATCTATACATAAATGGTGATGGCCCCGAAAGGAAATTCAAAGCCATAATAAAGATAAAAACATGCTTACTATTCAATTTGATAAAATTCGGAAAAACTATTTTTGATCTCTGAATACTGGAAATTCCATAAATAAAAGCAGTAAATATTATGGGTATTGTCGATGCGAAGTGATGGGTCTTAATGCTTGCCTCCTTATGCATTGTCGACAATAGTATTCCCGCAAATATCGGAATAGTCGGAATTAACCATTTCCACGAACGCAGAGGTATGAAAGCAAGAAAAAGAAAGAGCATTGCAATGTTTTTCCATTTATAAACAGATACAATATTCGATAAATAGCCTAATAACTCATCATTGAAATGCCGCCCAGTAATAATATTACTTGTCCATGTGGGAAAAATAGAGTGGATATACTCTATAAAAACGAAGTTATAAACAGCGGCAAGGAGAAATATAACTGCTGCCGGCACAAATTCTCTTCTGAGCACAAGCAGGACAGCTAATGCCATATAGATGTAGGCAATGTATTCCTTACATAGAAAAGCAAGAACTGCAAAAACAAATAATAGTACATACCGTTTTCTGATCATGAAATATATACTTAGAGCAATAAACAATATTGCAACAGTGTCTCCTCTAATATCGTGAAGCAAGGTAAAATGAAGAGGGGTATACATAAGAAATGCGATCTCAACCAACAATGCAGTTTTCTTATCATTCAAAATATATTCGGAAATCTTAAATATATACACAGCAGATAGTGAAACAATAAATGTCTGAATTAATAATAATGTTATTCCAGAAGGAAACACTTTTAGCAGAGGTACAAAAAGCAAATAAATAAATTCCTGGTGTAAAGACATACGATTTACTGTCTCCGCCTGACTTTCCCAGGACATTTGCATAAAATCTCCATTACATGAATTTGAAATTGCTTGGTATACTCGGCCAAAATCAAACATCCCATTATTGAAAGCCAGATACTTTGCTATGAGAATTAGCGAAAAAACAAGAAAGAAGATCAACGGCAACAATAAGTGTGCATTCCTCATCGTACATTTCTTAAACTCAACACTATTTAGAAGATAAAATGCGAGGAATACTGCTACAGCGATAGACAGAAGAATCTGTAACTCAGTATTCAATAATGGTGACACTGCTGAAAAAGTAATTATTCCAGCGAATGCGACGATCAAACGCATATATTTTGAAAAGACAAAATTCTTCAAGATTATTCCATAAAATACAAGGACGAGAAGTACAATTAATACAAGCGGATATAAAGTAATCATTTTTTTTCACCTTTCTTAGCGACAACGAAGCATGTAGCTCCGAATACAATTGTTTTCTTCCGTGCTATGCGCTTTTCCTCTCTCTCAAGAATGGCGGTCATCAGAGAGGAGGCTAAGCCCTTTTTCTGAATATGTTCTTTTTTTCGTCCTTGCAAATAATCACGCTTCGGATGTTTTCTAAAAAGCCTTGGAATAGTACGCAAAAAAAACACCGGAATAGGCAGCATTGAGAATAAATAAGTTTGATAATCTATCGTAAAACCGGTGCTTAATAATAATTTTCTTAATTTACTCAAAGTATACCTGCGATAATGCCCTGCGAAATCGTCTTTGTCCGACCAGATCATATTATACGCGGGTACAGTTATATACAACCTTCCTTCTAGCATTAGTAAAGAAAATAGGCTTTCTAAAAATTCATGGTCCTTCTCCACATGCTCCAGAACATCAAAAAGAGAAGCAGATGGGAGAGAGCCAGGGTGAAAGCCTGTCTCATTCAATGTTGAGAGGACAACTCTGTTTTTTAAACCTCTTTTGAGGGAGTTCATCGCGCCGCTTTCTGTTGGTTCTACCAAATACACAGGATATCCCTCGTCCAACATTGCTTCTGACATAAAGCCGTTACCGCCACCAATATCAAATATCGTTCCCAAGGGAGGAAAGTTCCTCAACACTTCAATAAATGCACGCTTTCTGTGCTGAAACCAGAAAGAGAATTTCTCCAGTTCCGGCATAACTTCATGAACATCAGCTGGAAAGGATATTGTTCTGTCTTTATTATTAGTGCGCCAGATTCCCTGCTTATCTACTTTTAGGTTTTTTGAAATCTCATTCAGGTCATTTATTATGTGTTTAGTCATATTTTCTTTAAATTTATACTTGACAACAAATGAATTACTCCTCCAAATACCGAAAGGATGAATATCGCCATAAACCAGATCAGTGACATACTAAGAATATTTTCCTTCGATGAATACCCCAGTACACTTGAAAAAATATATACCATTCCCCATTCTCTCAATCCCAATCCCTTAATGGAAATCGGAATAGACGAGATCAGGAGAATCAAGGGTAAATTCAGCAGAAGCTGTATGAACGGGATTCCCAATGCCATTTGGGTGTTAATAAAGGAAAATGATATGATTATAATAAAAACAAACACTAAAGAAAGAAACAAAGATCTTATGAATATTTCCGGCCGGTTTTTCATTAATTCAATTTGAATGTTGAATTTCTCCCAAATCCTATGTAGAATTTTCATTTTTCTGAATAATCTGTCGAACAAGGAATTCATCCTGCCGTTAAAATTAAGAGAAAACATCGCAAAGAGCAGTGCAAAAATCAGGAAAGTACTTAATAAAATCTTATTTGAAAAAAGTAATTTATAGTTAACGATCCCCATGACCATGGTCGCGACAAAAATAGCCAGGATCCCAAAGATCCTTTCCAGTATAATTGAAAGAATTATTGCAGATCTACTTCCTTTTGATTCCTTAATGATATATGCTGCCCGGATTGAATCTCCTCCCAAAGTAGCGATAAAAAAATTATTATAGAACATGGAAATCAAATACAAATAGATATTTTTGACAAAGGATATTTTAATATTATTCCCTTTCAATAGAATGTCAAATTTTATCATACTGCTGAGTTGTGCAAGAAATATAATGCTGACTAAAATAATGAAATTGATCAAATTGAAATTCACGATATTATCATAAACCATTTCTAGATCCAGTGTCGAGAACAAAATATAAAATAGTACAATTATTACCCCTAGTTTCAGCACATAAAGCAAGTACTTCTTCATTCTCTGTATTTGATAATCTTCGCTGGATTTCCAACAATAACAGCATATGGAGGAACATCCTTTGTTATTATCGTTCCAGCACCGATGACAGCGCCTTTCCCTATTTTCGTGCCTGCAAGGATCTGTGCTTTTGAACCGATCCAGACATCGTCTTCAATAATGACAGGGAGTAATACTTTTCCCTGAAGTTTAATCGGAGTACTCTTATCTGCAAACTTATGATTGAACGATATTATCGAAACATAAGGCCCGATCCGGACAAAATCCCCTATTTCAACTTTGCCATTGCCATCGATCCAGGAAAATTCAGATATCCCTACATTGTCACCCACTGATATATTTTCAGGGAATTTCAATACCACATATTCTTTAATTGTCAGCCCACGGCCACAATATTTTAAAAAGTGTGGATATAGCTTCATTCTCAATAATACACCTGGAGCGCCGCCGATATTTCTAACGAAAGCAACTAGCAAGTCTCTGAAGGTATATTTAAAGACCAAGTCCCACAAAGATATCTTTTCAGAAATGATGGGGAATTTATTTTTTAACGATTTTGTTGACATAATAGGTTTTTCTGTCTTCTGATTCATAATATATCCGAGTCAAGAACTCCCCAATTAATCCTATTGTAATAAACTGTACTCCAATAAATATCAAGAGAATACCCAATGTAAGAAGGGGCCGATTTCCTATAGGCTGATTGAAGAAGAACCTTATTATAAGAAGGTACAAGGAAATTAGAAATCCAGTCGAAAGCGCAAACAGGCCCCAACCGCCAAATATATGAATTGGTTTTGTTGAAAAGTTTCCTAGAAATTTAACTGTAACTAAGTCTAATATCACTCGAAATGTCCGGGAAATTCCATACTTGCTTTTGCCTGCCCGTCGAGGATGGTGATTGACTTTCAATTCAGTCATTTTGGCACCCTTTTGTGCAATTAGTGCTGGAATGAATCTATGCATTTCACCGTATAACCGCGTATCTCGCAGAAGGTCCCCATTGTAGATCTTGAGAGAACATCCGTAATCATGCAGTTTAACCCCTGTTGATTTTGCAATAATCGAATTAGCGATCATTGAAGGCAATATTCGTGAAAATAACTTATCCTTTCTTTTAAATCGCCAGCCGCTTACAATATCATAGCCCTCTTTGATCTTTGAATACATCCCGGGAATATCATCTGGGTCATTTTGAAGATCACCATCGAGAAAACATATGTATTTGCCTGTTGAATGATCAATCCCCGCCTGCATAGCCGCGGTTTGTCCGAAATTGCGACGAAGTTGAATTGAACGCAATTCCATATGTTTTTCCGAAAGTTCATGCAAAATACTAAAGGTTTTATCGGTTGAGCCATCGTCAACAACAATTACTTCATATTTTATACCGATCTTATTTAGCGCAAGATAAATTCTATTGGCCAATTCTTCAATATTATCCTGCTCATTAAATATCGGAATAACTATTGACAGATCTACTTTTTTGTTCATGGTGCATTATACCTGTTTTGGTTTTTTAAATCAAACAATCTGTTGAGAATTAATGTTGAGAATCTGTTGAGAATTATATGATTATAGAAGTAATATGGCTATTAGAATGCCACAAAGGTTCAGGAATATTTCCCGGTTATCGTTCGATAATTGGTTCGCTTAGCCTCCTCTATGAAACTTCCTTTTGCTCCTTGTCGTTAATTTCAAGATGTTTTTTCTCCTGCTGCTTCAATCCCAGTCTATAATTATATTTCCTCAGGTACTTCATCATGGAATCAAGGTGGATCTTCGCACCTTTTTTCAATCTGAAATTTTGAAACAACTTCTTCACATCAGATTCTCGATTGTAAAGATGGATGAGCCTTTTAAATGGGTAATAAGCGACCAAATACCCGGCTGACCAAATGCGGCGGCAATAATCAACATCCTCAAAATACAGTTGGAATCGTTCATCCAGAAAGCCGACTTCATTAAGGACTCCGCGGGGAATGAGGAGAAAGGCTCCCAATACCCAATCGGGGTAAATAACCTCATTCAGAGGTCTGTCCCTATACAGATGCTTCAGATTGATCCTGCTGCTTTGGAAGAATTTTCTGTATAGAGGAAATCTTCTTACCAGAAGCGTGAAATATGTGTAAAACCGCCTTACTGAATTCTGCAGAGAGCCGTCGGGATTGATCAATTTACATGATGACAAGCCTACTTGAGGATTATTGTCCATGAATTCTATCATTTGCTCAAAAACGCTCTCGACAAATACAATATCCGGATTAAGAAGTAGGACATATCTCCCACGGCTTCTTTTGATGCCTGCATTGTTATTGAAAGCGAATCCTTGTTTTTTTCGATTGCGTATCACTTTAACCGTTGGGAAATGATCGCCTATCCACTCAAAGGTGCCATCCGAAGAGGCATTATCAATAACGATCAGCTCAAATTTCATCTCCGGATGAAATTTGAACAGCAATGGGATCATCTCCTTGAGGTAATGGAGCTCATTTGTGGATATCGTGATGATGCTAAGCTCCATTTAAAACCTCCATTATCACCCTTTGCGTCCTTCTGGCATTCTTCTCCCAGGTAAATTCGTCGGCACGGGTCCTCCCCATCTTTACAAGCTCATTTACTCTTTTCTTATCGTTAACAAGCATTTCAATCCCTCTGATAATGTCATCATTGGAATGCGGATCGACCAGGATCGCGGAATTTCCGGCGACTTCTTTTGTGGATGAAATATCAGATGTCAGAACAGGACAACCGCTTGCCATCGCCTCTATGACAGGCATACCGAACCCTTCGTAAAGAGAGGGATAAAGAAATCCCAGCGCGCGCCGGTAAAGATGAGGTAAGTGACGATACTCAATATGGCCTATATGTGTAATGCGATCTTCCAGGCCAAGTTCTGTGATGGTCTTGAAAATGTTTTTATAATACCACCCTTTGGTCCCCGCCAATACCAGTGAAATATCCTTTGGTATATCCGCCTTGGCGAAGGCCTCTATGGTAGATTCGAGATTCTTTCGGGGTTCAAGCACTCCTACATATAAAAGGAATTTTTCAGGCAATTTTAATTTGCTGTCGAATTGGGCTTTTTCAGCAGGTGAAATATCGGAATAAAAAATAGAAGATACTCCATAGGGTATACAAATAAATTTGTCCTTGCTCTTTGGAAATAGCTTGATCAGGTCTTTTCTTGTATTTTCTGAAATAGCGATGACTTTCTGATTCTTTTTTATTGACATTGGTATTCCATGCTTGAAATAAAATCTCTTTGATGGAACATGGTATTGCGGATGTGTTATAAAGGTAGTATCGTGAATAGTTAAGATACCGGGGCCTTTGTAATTTATCGGAGTTACAAATACGGGAGAATGGAGAAGATCGATCTTCAATTTCTTCAAAGCTGTCTTGAAAACAGTATGCTCATAAAAGACACGCCCCTTGATAGTATCCGTGATGGATGGTGCATGGAAATGCTCGAAGATGTCAAGATAGGGCGAGAAGATCTCCCGGCCCTCAGTATTCAGGATCAAAATCGGTTCGAATTCTAATTTTATCTTTGAAAGGCCCTCTATCAACCCAGTAAGGTATGTTCCGATCCCGGTTTGTACTTTATGGGAAGCAAATAAATTTATCGCTATACGTTTCATATCATCCCTCATCACCGGACATAGAGAGTTCGATTTGCTGAATGAATTGTTTCTTAAAATTCTCACGAGAGAAACCAAGAATTGATTCTCGTATTTCGGGCTTTTTGAATGAATTTTCCTTTTGTTTGAATTTCTCAATTGCGCCAACAAGGGAGGAAACAGTTTGCTTTGAGAAAAAGAGACCGCTAACGCCATCTGTGATAGTTTCCAAAGCTCCCCCGGCACCGTATGCGATCACCGGGCGGCCGCAAGCTTGGGCTTCCAAGGGAGTTATTCCGAAATCTTCTTCTTGAGGAAAAATGAAAGCTCGGCAAGACGTGTAATATTCTCGCAAATGATCGTCGTCAACTGAATTAAGGAATATAATGTTGGGGTTAGCCATTTTTCTATATTCCTTTTCTTTTTCACCTTTTCCTATTACTATTAATTTATCCCCGGTTTGATTAAAGGCCTTGATGGCAAGGTCAACCTTTTTATATGCCCTGAAACGGGAAACTAAGAGGAAGTAATCTCCTTTATAATTAGACGGGCGATAAAAATCGGTATCTACATAGGGATAGATCAAGTCGGCTTTCTTTCCATAGTATTTTTCTATTCTTTTGATAACATGTTTGGAAATAGTAATTATTTTATCGATCCTGTTCGTTCCGATATAGTCCCACATCCTAAGAATGTGCATTATCGGAGAAAGGATGATCCTTTGTAATGTATTACGCTCATAAAGATCTCGGTGGAAGTAATTCCAAAGAAACCGCATTGGATTGTATATATATGAGATGTGCTTCGTTCCCGGAGGAATTATTACATTCTTTACCCATCCGCTTGAATCGGAAATGACCAAGTCATAACCGGAAAGATCGAATTTCTCTATCTCGATCGGGTAAAAAAGCAGCATCGCCCTATAGTACTTTTTTATTATGGGATTGCTAAAGAATCGGGAGGTGTGCAGCTTCATTTTACTATCAATAGAATCAATAATATTCTTATTCACAATAGGGCAAAAAACGGCGGCATCCGGAAATATCTCATAAAGCACTTCAAACACCCTTTCAGCGCCGCCGTATTGCACGAAATAATCATGGACAAGTGCAACCCTAAGATCTTGTAATTTCTTCATATGAATAACCTATAGGTCTCTTCCGCAGCCCGTTCCCAAGTAAAATTAGAGGCAATTATTTCCCCTTTTTCAACAATACTCGCTACTTCATCGGCGTGCTCTTCCGCCCAGATCAGTTTCTTATAAAGTCCATCTGACACATTGATATCTACGTAAATCCCACCATCCCCGGCAACTTCGGGAATTGAAGATATCTTCGAAGTAAAGAGCGGGCAAGCAGCAGACATCGCCTCAACGGGAGGAAGGCCGAACCCCTCATAAAGAGAAACAAAAAACATCCCTCTCGCTAATCGCATAACAGATGGAAGCAAATTATGGTCAATATATCCTCTGAAATGAATATTATTTTTGTGCTCAACTTCGCTCAACACCTTAAATACTTCATTTGGAAGATTTCCCTTCCATCCCCATAAGATCAGGTGATTCTCCGGATACTTATTTAGAAATAGGTCGAAATTCTTGACCATATACGGTATGTTCTTTCTCGGCTCCAGCGTCCCTATATAAAAATAGAAATTATCGGGAAGGTCGAGAGCCGATGTATTTTCTCGCACCGCATCAAGCGAGAGCTTTTCCTTGAATATCTCATCCACGCCGTAATACACAACTGCGATCTTATCCTCTGGAATGTTAAAGTATTTCAGTATATCGCTTTTTGTATGCTTCGAGATCGCAATGATTTTATCCGAATTCGTCAAAGCCCTTTTCAGAACCTTATCAAGGTAGATGTTCTTTACTTTAGAATAAGTTCGAGGAAATTCCTTATAGATCAGATCATGAATAGTAACTATTTTTTTCACTCCCTTCATCGTAACGGGCTGAACAAATGCCGGAGAAAAATATACTTCAGGAGTGATTTTCCTTACGAGATGGTTTAATCGCATTTGCTGATGCAGTATCCTTTTCGCTCGCGAATACTTACCGCTGAGTAATTTAAGGAACTCTACATTTTTGAAATGGGCAAAATCAGATCTACCCCTTGCACCATAGGTTAAGAGAATAAATCTATCCTCCGGATGCCTTGCGATCATTGTTTTTAGCAATGAAGTAATATAAAAATGCTGACCTGTATAAATCGCACCGAGTAAAGAGATATCAATTGCGATCTTCATTTAATATTTCCTCATAAACATCTTCCAAAAGATGGATATTGTTGTCGATATCGAATCTGTTAAGATCTATCTTCTCAAGTGCTGACAAAAGAGTTTGATAGAGTTCCGAACTCTTCAATTGATCCAGTGATTTCTTTAATGAGTCTGAGGAATACTGTTTAAAATACCCTTCCTCGGGGTAATTTGAAAGGAGCTCTCGGTTCAGTGGAGTATTATAAGCAATGACCGGGATTCCCCTCACAACTGCTTCTATTGTAACATAACCAAATCCCTCAAATCGTGAAAGAAGCAATAAAACATCAAATTTCTCATACATCGCATCTTTATCCTCAACAAACCCCCAGTATTTCACCGAGAAATATTCTTTGGCTAACTGCTTGATTTCTGGTGACATTCGGCCATCATTGAATATGTGAAATTCAAATTCGGACATTTCATATTTTCTTATCATTTCAATAAGCAATGGATAGCCCTTGAATTCCTCCAATCTTGAAACTATTCCCAGACGGATCGGAGTACTTATTTTCTTCGGAACATTTTCCGCAGAAAGTTCTACTCCATTGTATATGGTTTTAAATCGAGTCCCACACCTCGACTTCCTGTACATCTCTTCAACATAATTCGATACCGCAAGATTCAGCGCCACCCTGTGATGAAGCAATCTCGCACCCCAAAGATATAGACGGCCTTTAAGTGTGCGAGGACAAAATGCATCGCCGATAAAAATATGATGCGTCCATATAAAATTTGTTCGCCCGGCAAATAAGTCCCCGAGAATAAAGTAGTACGCGGCGCGAGGGCTATGAAGGTGTATAATATCATACTTCCTCTTGCGAAGTATTTTCACCGCTTTGCCAAAAGCGCGAATATTCAAATGACCGGCCATTTTCATCACCAAAAACTTAATCTCCCTTTTCTCAAGGAGCTGCGTAAACCCGCCTTCAGCGCCAAGGGCTACTGTAAAATCATACTTATCTGATAATCTGTTTATTATCTCCAAAATATGGAGCTGCTCACCTCCAATGATGGGTAATTGAGAAACTAAGAGAACCTTAGGCCTTTGGTAATGCTTTTTCATTTGATTCAGCAAATGCCCCCGCAAGAATAAACCAAAAATACATTTGGAGCAAAATAAAATTGAAATACACTCCCGTAATATTTGATACTGTCATAATTATCGTAGTCAAGAATGCAATAAAAATGACTGAATGCCTATTCTTCCTGTTCTGCTTCATGATCCAGCCGAACAAGATACTCCAGAACATTATAAAAAATAAGAAACCGGGATAACCCAATTCGATAAAGACGATGAAATAGAAATTATCTACAACCCTTGAAAAACCCCGGTAGTGCATAAGTTTATCTCCAACTCCAAACGAAGATGACTTCGAGGTCATCCCGACCTGGCCGAGACCGACACCCAGGGGGTTTTCAAGACCCACAAGCAACTTCTTTCTCCACCCGCCATAACGGATCCTAAACGACGATTCTTCACCCATCGGATTCACAATATCAGCAAATCGTTTTTGAAAGAACTGATTATTTACAAAGAAACCGAAGATCATCATAGCTGCCATTATCAGAAACAAGACTCTCCTCTTCTTCTCTCTGATAAACAAGCCAATGGCGAGAATCATTAAGCCCACCCAAGCAGTTCGGTTATTACTAAAGATGATTACTATGATGTATGAGATCGTTGATACCGGATAGAACCAACCAGGAAGCATTTTCCGCCGTTCAGTGAAAAGGATGTACAGAAGTCCTAATGAGAAAGTCATATACAACCCCAACACTCCATGATGTCCCACAGTTGAAGTGATGAAGATCTCTTCATACATTGTTCTGATAAATTCAGATCCGAACATATCCTCTGCCACCCATCTCCCGAATTTCATAAAAAAAACTCTTTGAAATATTCCAATCGCAGCCACTAATAGCGCTGCATAACTCAATATTCTAATTAACTTGTAGTATTTTTCCCTTGTATTAATTGCATCAAAAAAGATCAATGAACACAAAGGATAAAACGCCATGATCCTCCAATCCAACACTCCCGCCATCAAATTGGGCGCTTTTATAATATTCACGCTTGCAATCAAAAGGTATGGCAATATCATAGTCCACCATGGAGGGATATTGATCTTCTCGCCTGATTTTACCTTGTTCATGGCCCACGCAACAAGCAACAGCAGGAGCATAATATCCTTCGAAGCCACGCCTGCCATGGAATTGTGGAAGATCCTGTATTTAACAAAGCTGTAGAAGGGAAGAAATAGTAGAAATATAAGAAGCCCAGCTACCATACTTTTGCGCGCGATCAGCAAATATGTAATGACGGCAAGGACAGCAAATATCATCATCGGCAGCCTTCCTGTAGGATTTAAGATAACACTCGACCCAAATATCACCAAGAACGCAAATATCAGTACTATAGATATCTTTTTCATATTCTGAGCAGCTTTTCCAGTTCGTTTGCACGCCAGGACCAATCATATTTAGATGCAACATCGTAGCCCTTATCAAGACGCTCTGATGTGATTTCACCACAGATCAGTTTTTTCAATGTGTTCAAAAACTTTTCTCTTTGAGATTCAATATAGGCAATATCTTTATAGTACATTATTTCGGGAAGTGCGGTAGCGATGACAGGGATACGGGCAGAAAAGAACTCAAATAATTTCAACGGAAATACATATTTCGTATATTCATTCACAAGATAGGGTATGATGCCGATCTTAAAATTACTCACATATTCTGGCAGACTGTCAAGGGGCCTTGAACCAAGCAAATGGAAATTTCCATATTCTTTGAAATCTGCCGGATTAAAATCGTACACAGGGCCAATAAACACGAAATCCGCATCACTTATGTTATCAAGAAGGTATTTCATCAATTCAATATCAATCTTGAAATTCACCGCTCCGATAAAACCGATAATATTTCTCATATTTTTCAAATCGTCTGGGACTGGAAGAGCGCAGATTTTTTCACGATCAAAAAGTGAGGAATTCCCCACATTATGGACTATGTGTGTATTTGGATTATAGGGCTTCTTCCTTTCATATAATCCCCGAGCAGTAACGGCCACAGCATCGACTTTTTTCAAAAGTTCCCGTTCCAATAATGTAATATTGGGGTCAATTCCACTCATCCCGGAATACTCATCAACACAATCATAAAGCGAACTTCTTTCCGACAAGAGGCCAATATAACGGGCGCCATTGGGCAAATAATTGATCAGATAGGGTT
Organism: bacterium; assembly: GCA_023133295.1. Taxonomy (GTDB): domain Bacteria; phylum AUK180; class AUK180; order AUK180; family AUK180; genus JAGLWT01. The sequence goes on from JAGLWT010000077.1 coordinate 29,317, forward strand.
TTGAAAATCCAAACAGTAATTTCACCATACGGATAGCAAAGAGTATAAGAGAAGTTCCCAAACGGTAGTTCGGACCATAGAATCTTGCCGGAAAGATATAGAATGTTGATAGTACGAATAATCTCTTTTTTATCTTTCGAAACAGAATTAACTTCTGCCGCCATGGCTGTGCTTTCAACCCTCGGAACACATTCAGCAAAAACCTTCCAACAAATACAGGCGGCTCAACATAAAGCACCTTATACCCCTTCTTATGGAATTCGCAGGCGATATGCTGCTTATTGGTCCAACTGGGTTCATCCCAATAAGCCGTTGAGAGCATAATTAGTTCTTTTC
>JAGLWT010000078.1 GCA_023133295.1 bacterium
GAGGTCGTGGTCGAGGAGCCGGTCGAAGAGGTTGTTGAAGAAGAGCCTGTCGAAGTCGTGGTCGAGGAGCCGGTCAAAGAGGTTGTTGAAGAAGAACCTATCGAGGAGCCGGTCGAAGTCGTAGTTGAAGAACCTCAGTTAAATATTATCAATGAAATCAATGTATATCCCGAGAAGGAAATGACACGCATTCAGGTAGTTGCTGACACTAAGATCATGTATGAATTCCAGAAGAACGAAAGGTCTTCGTCCATAGAAGTTTCCTTCTACGATTCGAATTTTGAGGGCGATATACCCTCAAAGAGTGGATATATCAAAGCCCTTAGCGGCAATCAATTCAAGGATCGTTATATCCTTACTGTGGCATATGCCAAAGGCGCTGATGTTTCGATCTTTCCGATAGATAATATCATTGAGATCGATGTTTACCGGCCTGTTGAGAAGATCATTGATCCGGATGACAAGAAATTCGTACAATTCATACAGCCCGAAGATAAGGATGACAAGGGCGATATAAAATCACAGACCTTAGTGGAGAAAAGGGCGTATAAGGGCCTTTCGAAGATATCTCTCCATCTTAAAGAAGCAAGCCTTAACTCGCTCTTGAGATTGATCTCGATTGAGACCAAGGTCAATATCTATTCCGATCCGGGCATCGGCGGAAAGATAAATATCGATATCGTTAATCAGCCTTGGGAGCCGACTCTGGATGTGATCTTGAAGAATTACGGACTTACCTATACTTGGGAAGGACGAAATGTCATTCGTGTTACGAATTTTGACAAATTAACCAAAGAAAAGGAGATGGAGAAGATAGCAAAGGAATCAAAGACCAATCTTCAGCCGCTTATTACCAGAATATATCAGTTGAGCTTCGCACAAGCCGGTGTGGTCAAAGGTTACCTATCACCACCGTTGATCTCTTCGAGAGGAAGCGTTGATTCCAATCAGATGAACAATATACTCATAGTTAGAGATACACAGGAGAATCTGGACAGGATCGACAAATTGGTCAAGGAGCTTGACGAGGAGACCAGACAGGTCAATATCCTTGTGAGAATCTACAGATTGAATGATATTACATCCGAGACGCTCGGCGTGAATTGGACCTTCAATAATCGAATGAATCCTACTGATGTACAGCTTTCCGGTGGTGCTAATTATGGCGCGGACGCAACTGCGACCGGTCTCGCATCACAGAAAATAGGTATGTTTTCACTCTTCTCCCCGGATGATATGATCAATATCAATATGACGCTCTCTGCCCTGATGAGTAAAAATAAAGTTTCTCTGGAGACCTATCCGAATATTACTACTCTGAATCATCAGACAGCAAGCATAACAATTGGACAGAAAGTTCCGATAACCATGCTTGATGAAGCGGGAAATACCATAACACAGCTTACTACGGTCGGTACGAAGATAGAGGTTACCCCTCATATTAACTCTGATGGCAAGATCATCCTGAAGATACATCCCGAGATCAGTAATCTCGCCGGTGTTGTCGCGGGATTGGTCAATATTGCCACCGCAGAGGCCAATACCACATTGATCATTGATGACGGCGATACAGCGGTTATCGGTGGATTGGTGGAGTATAGAACTACGGAATCAAAGGGATTTGTTCCTTTCCTTGGAAAGATACCTCTTCTGGGGCTTTTATTTAGGAACTCAGACAAGACATACAATAAGGGAGAGATACTTATATTTGTTACCCCGAAGATCGTGGAGTGATCTATGCCCACATTTTTATACAAGTATAAACTTAACAGCGGAAAAACCAGAAAAGGCCAGATAACCGCCGAAACCATTGACGAGGCGCGTGCGAGATTTGCCCGGCCCGCTATTATCCAGGATACCGTTACGGTAAAAGAAAAAACCGCGATGGATCTGGAGATCAAGCTTCCCAGCTTTGAAACTATTACTCCCAAGGATGTTTCAATTTTCACAAGACAGTTCGCGACGCTTCTGGATGCTTCGATCGACCTTACCAGAGCCTTTGACATCCTGACCCGTGAACTCGAGAATCAGAAATTCCGTAAGGTCTTAACCGAGATCAAGGGTAAGATAGAATCGGGTACTCCCATTTCCGTGGCGATGAAAAGCTTTCCGAAGCAATTCGACCACCTTTTCATCAATATGGTCGCGGCAGGTGAATCTTCCGGTCAGTTGTCCCTCGTTTTTACGCGTCTTTCCGAATATATGGAAAAATCCGAAGAGATCAAGGGGAAAGTTAAAAGTGCCATGACATATCCTACTGTTATCGGCATTGTCGCGGTGGCAATGGTCTCGTTCATGATGACAAGTGTTATCCCTTCCTTTAAGACAATGTTCGAGGATATGGGCGCCAAGCTTCCCGGCCCGACAATGTTCCTTTTTAAGCTTAGTTATGCTTTTGAACATTATTGGTGGCTGATGTTGTCAATAGTCATTATATTGGCGGTGATACATATCATATCCAAGAAGAAATTTCCAAAATATGTGTGGTTCTTGAATTGGCTTATACTTAAGGTTCCGATTATGGGAGACATTCAGAGCAAGAACGGTATCGCGAGGTTTGCGAGAACCCTTTCAACTCTCTTGGATTCAGGTGTGCATCTTCCGGATGCCCTTGATATCTCGTCCCACACGACAGGAAACCTCCTTTTCGAGGAAGCAATAATGGAATCCAAAGAGGCAGTTACTTCCGGTCAGCCGCTGACCACTCCTTTGAAGGACTCTGGTGTGTTTCCGGGAATGGTCATACAGATGATCGACGCAGGTCAGGAGTCAGGTAAAACATCTGATCTCTTGTCAAAGGTCGCTGATTTCTACGAAGTTGAAGTGGATACGGCCGTAGAAGGCCTCATGTCCGCTTTGGAACCTATAATCATGGTGGTCCTTGGTGGTGTGCTTGGTTTTATTATCGTCGCCATGTTCATGCCTATATTGACTATGTCCACGATTTAGTGATCTGACTCATAAAGACGATGACTATGGAATGTTTAGATTTGAGTCAATTCCAACGAACAATAAGTGCGGTGTACCCTTTGTGGTACATAAGC
>JAGLWT010000079.1 GCA_023133295.1 bacterium
TACACTCTACGCCCCGTTAGAATCACACGATAACATTCTCCACACATCTTCTAATACTATCACTTTCTCTTTTGTCATTCCCGACTCGATCGGGAATCCATCTTTCTCAACTTGTGCACTTGTCACTTGTGCACTTGTCCCTTGTGCTCTGCGAAGCATACCCACCTAGTATTTCCATTTGATTTTTCCCCCGGGAAAGATTAAAATACTGCATGCGATCCAATAAAAAAGTTCTTCATATCATTACGCGTCTTATTGTGGGCGGAGCCCAGGAAAATACGATGTTCACAATGGAAGGGCTTTTATCACGCGGCTGGGACGCACATCTTCTATCCGGCCCTACCACCGGCCCTGAAGGCGAGATAGTGGGCAGGATAAGAGAGCGGAATATCCCTTTGACGATAGAACCCAGCCTGATCCGTAATCTGTCTCCCAAAAAGGATGTCCTCGCATTTTTCCGATTGTATTCATTTTTTCGCGCCGGTAGATACTCAATTGTACATACTCATTCATCAAAGGCCGGCATTATCGGAAGATGGGCGGCGTATTTTGCCCGTGTTCCCAATATCATTCACACCGTACACGGCCTTCCTTATCATTTCTTTCAGCCGTTCTATATCAGATATTTCTATGTACTTGCAGAATTCCTTACCTCCCTTATCACCCATAAGATCCTGTATGTGTCAGGCAATAATATGCAGAGCTGCCTCATTCGCGGTATAGGGAGAAAAAGAGACTCGCATATTGTAAGAAGCGGCCTGAATTTAGATGATTTTCTGAACGCCATCGGCAAAGGCACGGAGATCCGCAGGAAATTCGGCTGTAGCGATGACGATATGATCTTTGCCACCGTGGCAAGGTTATTTCATCTGAAGGGGCATAAGTATATATTGCAGGCCGCTCCGGAGATCATCAGAAAGCACCCGGGAGTGAAATTCATGTTTATCGGCGACGGTATCCTGCGGGAGCGATTTGAGCGTATAGCGCGGGAAGAGGGGATTTCAGAGAACATCATTTTCACCGGCCTTATCCCCCCTGAAGAAATACCTATATACCTTGACAGTTGCGACGGAATTATACACCCCTCATTAAGGGAGGGGCTTCCCCGTGTCGTCCCTCAGGCATTTCTGCTGGAAAAGCCGGTTATCGCCTTTGATGTGGACGGTGCATCCGAGGTTGTTATTCCAAATATCACAGGATTTTTAATACCCCCCGGTGACATGATAAATTTGAAAAAATCTTTGAATTATGTTATAAATAACACTGAAGGGGCAAAAAAAATGGCTCTTTCCGGCAAAAAACTGATCCTCAGGGAATTTACCATTGACAAGATGGTCGGAGACATTGAGGATATCTACAAGAGGATGCTTATTGATGGCTAAGAAGGGTTCGTCAAAAAATTTCGAAAAATTTATAAGTGAAGGCATGATCGAGCTTGATAAGAAGGGCTATGCCAAAGCGGCAAAATTTTTCCAGAAAGCGGCACAGGCGGACGAAGAACGGTATGAGCCCTATCTTTATCTCGGCAATCTTTATTTTGAAGAGGGCAAGGAAGATGAGGCAAGAAAAAATTATCTGACAGCCATCGAAATGAATCCGAAGGTAAAAGAAGATTTTTTAAGCTCCGCGAAATTACTCTATGAAAAGAAGGTATATGCGAGAGCGATACTTGAACTGAAAAAAATAATATTGCTTGATAAAGAGAATTGGGATGCTGTCTCGCTCCTTGTCAAGATCTATAGCGAAGACGAGAAATTCGATAAGGCGAAAAAGTGTTTAGAGAATATCTATGAGCATAATCCCGATTCCGTGGATGTAATGCGTGAATTGATGTATCTCTTTGAGGATCTCGGTGATTATGAGAAGGCGCTTGAGTTTTCCGAGAAGCTGATAATGGATATTACCGAGGATGCCTTTCTCTTGAATAATAACGGTTTTATTTTAGAGAAATTGGGCCGTTATGATGAGGCCATCGGTTATTTTGATATGGCAATACAGCTGGACGAACTCACTCCGATGTTCCATTTCAATCTCGGCACCGCCTACAGATTGATGGAGAATTTCCCGCGGGCTTTGGAGTGCTACAATAAGGCCTTGGAGATTTATCCCGATGACACGAATGTATTGGACGCGGTATCCAACACTTATATCAAGATGGGAGATCTGGAAAAGGCAAAGGAAACACTCAAAAAGATACTTGAGATCAACAAAAACGACGCATTCGTGCATAAAAATTACGGTGAGATCTACTTTCTTGACGGCGAAATCGACAAGGCCATTGATTCTTTTAAGAATGCCATAGCGATGAATCCGAAATCCCTTGAGAGTTATCTGAGATTGGGCCAGATCTATTATTCCCAGGCGAAATTCTCCGAGGCGAAAAAGTATTTGCAGACAGGCGTTAACCTCTTTCCCAAGAACATTGATATGGTTCGCCTTCTTGCTGTCATGGACTTCGAAGCCGGCTCTTATTCCGATTCCATCAAACTCTACAAGAGATATATCGCGAACGCCGGATTTGACGGTGATATCATGGCGAATCTCGGTTTCATCTACAATGAGCTCGGCTTCATACATTTCGCCATTTGGGCATATGAGAAAGCAAATAAATATAAAGAAAGTGAAGAGATACTCTTCGCTCTGGCGCAATTGAGCCTGAGGGTAAGAAAGATCGATGAGAGCATAGGCTATTTGAAAAGCCTGCTTACCCTTGCTCCGGAAAAGGTGAAGTACTACATTATGCTTTCAAAACTTCTCACGGAAAAGGGTGATCTGGCGCATGCCGCCGCCGTTCTGGAAGTGGCTCAGAAGACCAATGGTGATGATTATGATATCCTGGTAAACCTTGGCGAACTCGGAATTAAAGAAAAGAAGATGAAGGAAGCTCTGGGGTTCTTGAAGACCGCTATTTCCAAGAATGCCAAGCGCGCCGACGCGTATATAGCGATCGCGAAGATCTTTTTGGGCCTCAATCAGCCCGCAAAAGCTGAAACGATGCTGACACAGGCCTTGAAATTCGTCGGCGAATCCGCTGAGATCTACTTTTATCTGGGCGATGTCGCGGGTAAATTCCCCGAGCGTTTCGATGAAGCGGTTGAATTTTACGAAAAGGCCAAGCTTCTCGACCCGAAGATAACGGCAACACATTTTAAATTGGCACAGAATTTTATAGAGCTCGGCCATCTTGAGGAATCTTTTAATGAGATCAAAACTCATCTTGAGGAATCGCCGGACGATATTGAAGCCCTGAAGATGCTTGGGTATATTCACATTCAGCGCGGAGTATTCAAGGAAGCGCTTGATACATATGAAAAAGTATTGGGCTATTCCCCGGGTGAAGAGAAGAATATCGAAAATGTAATTCAAGTCCTCCGCGAAGAATTAGAAAACCGAATGAATGAATGAAAATTTCCGTATTGGGATCCGGCTCCAAAGGTAACTCGATTTTCTGTGAGGCCGGCAATTCAAAATTTCTTATCGATATCGGCTTTTCCTACAAACAGATATGCAGTCGTTTATCCGCCATCGGCGAATCCCCTGAAGATATTGAATTCATACTGATCTCACATGAACACGGCGATCATATCAAGGGCCTTGAAACATTTTTAAAAAAGCACCCTATCGAATTTTACACCTCTTTCGGTACTCGGAAATACCTTTATTCGAAGATAAGCAATGCCTCAAAGGGTAATGTCATGGGAAGAGGCAAGGTATTAAAATGCGGTACCGCAAGTATACGCTCTGTGGACCTTAAACACGATTCCGCCGGCAATATCGGCTTTTATATCAAGGATGCGGACGCTGCAGCCCTTTTCATCTATGATACCGGAGATATTCCTGAAATGATACTCAAGAAGATCAAAAAAGTTGATGTGCTGGTGATCGAAGCCAATCACGATATCGACCTGCTTTTCGGTTCGAAATACCCATGGAATTTGAAACGCCGGATACTGGGCGAGAAAGGTCATTTATCCAATGAACAGGGCTTTGAATTCTTCGCTGAGCTTATTGAGGCCGGAGCCGGAATACGGTATGTCGTTCCTTTTCACTTGAGCGAAGAAAATAATTCACATGAAAAGGTGATGAAGGTATATACGGAAGGGTTTTTGCGTAAAAACTCTGTTGAATTGATCATGACTTTCCAGGATCAGCCCTCAAAGGTTATAGAACTATGACCCCTTGCGAAATATTAAAAGCCGGCGGTATCATTATTCTGCCGACAGATACGGTACCCGGGGTTTTTGCCTTGGCGTTTAATGATGAAGCCGTCAAGAGCATTCGGACACTTAAGGGAAGCGGCGGGGAAAAACCGCTTCAGGTATGGGTATCAGATCCGAAACAGGCCTCAGAGCTCGGTGTTTCTCCCAAGGATCTGATAATTCTTGAAAAATTTCTTCCCGGCCCGTACACGGTCATAGTGCCGACAGAAATGAAAACTGCGGCCTTTTCCAACGGCACGGTGGGGATAAGATGCTCTACTGTCAACGAGATCAATAAGATCATTGACGAATGCGGCCCTCTGGCCGCCACAAGCCTGAACGAGAGCGGGGGAGAATTTTCCCTCTCCCTGCTGCGCTCGCCCGCATTTGCCGATATTCATGTCTTTGGTGAAATCTCTGAGAAAATCGGTATTCCCTCGACTGTGATTAGGAAAAACGGCTTGGGATATGATATACTAAGACTCGGTGCAGGAGGTTTGGAAAATATGGCTGCGGATGTAATTATCGGCTCTGATCACGCGGGTTTTGAAATGAAGGAAAAGGTAAAAGAGATCCTTCAGATGAAGAAAAAAGAATTCCTTGATATGGGCGCTTTTGACACAAATTCTGTAGATTACCCTGATATTGCGCAAAAGGTCGCGGTTACTGTGCTGGAAACCGGCTCTAAGGGGATTTTGATCTGCGGTACTGGTATCGGGATGTCTATAGCCGCAAATCGCTTTAAAGGGATTAGGGCGGCATTGTGCCATAGTCCGGAGTATGTGGAGCTTGCGCGTCGGCATAATGACGCGAATATACTTGTTGTCGGTGGAAGATTTCTTGATCCGAAAGAACTTGACAAGATGATAGATACCTTTTTCAATACAGATTTCGAAGGCGGCCGCCACGGTAAGAGGGTTGAAAGTATTGAAAAGTAAGTTGACGCTTCTGATCCTTATTTTCATTCCCGTTATCGTGCTTGGACTGGATATTTCTCTTTCCTGCGGTCCTGTCTTTCCGCTTTTCGGCCAGCAGACCTATCTGGATGCGGGATATGAACTTCAGGGCAGGATACCTTTTTGGCAGAACGATCTTCTGGAATTCGACATCGGCATCAGCCACGCTTCTCTCGACGCGTCCAATTTTGAGGATATCACCTTCACCCTGACCTCATTTTCTCCGGGCCTGACATATTCTCCGTTCAAGGGATTTTACTATTGTTTAGGCACTTACGCCCGCTTAAGCGTGATCTCCGAGGTGCTCAAATCGGACTCGGGAGAAATGGGCAAGACCTTTTTCGGCATTCATCTCGGAGGATTTATTCGGTACTATTACACCGAAAAGTTAAATCTGTCCTGTGACTTGGGATTATTTGTTACCGACGGCATCTACCTGCTATCTTTGAAATTCGGCATAATCGTTGATATATAGGCGGTAGTATGAGAAGAAAATATATATACGGATGCCTTCTGATACTCGCTCTTATCGCGCTCGCCGGATGCGGCCTTAATCCGCTGGTCCCGTCTCTTGAAGAGTTACGCAACGACAAGAACTATTTTCCTTTACATGCCTCCTCATCCTGGTCATTTGAAAGCGCGGCGGGCGAGACATTGACCTGGACGGTGACAGATCAATTTACCACATCCTCAAGAGATGTATTTACCGTGATCCAGAACACAGTGGCAAATACGACCACATATTATATGAGCCCCGATTCCAGAGGGGTCGACTTTTATAATCTCGGTATATTCAATCCATTCATAAGATACCCGATGATCGAGGGATTCACCTGGGAATATTCGGGAGGAATTGATTACAATTTCTTCATTGTTCGAGAGGTCGGCGTGGAAATTAAGCAATGGGAAGAAACCGTGTTTTTGGAATGGGAGGTATATCGGACCTTTCCCGAGATAAGTTATGACTATTCCAAATATTTCCACCTGGCAGACGGCATTGGGCCCGTTTCAATACAAGAAGGCGAGATCATTTATTACCTGAAGGATTTTAATTAGATGAGAATAATAGACGAAGATTATATGACAGTCGCGCTTAATTTAGCGAAAAAAGGCAAATATACGGTGTCTCCAAATCCCATGGTCGGCTCTATAATAGTGAAAAAGAACCGTATCATCGGTAAGGGCTATCATCGAAAAGCGGGCAAACCCCATGCGGAGGTATACGCTCTTCGGGAAGCTGGCACGGACGCGAGGGGCTCAACCATGTATGTTACGCTCGAACCCTGCTCGCATTGGGGCAGTACACCTCCTTGCGCGGAAGCTATCATCAAAGCGAAGGTGAAGCGTGTGGTCATCGGCATGGAAGATCCGAATCCTCAGGTTTCCGGTACAGGTATTAAGATGATGCAGGATGCCGGTATCGAGGTAATAACAGGGATACTGGAAGACAAGGCAAGGGAGCTCAATAAATTCTTTGTCAAGTATATCAGTACCGGATTGCCGTATGTCATACTCAAGGCCGCTATATCTCTTGACGGCAAGATCGCGGTCAATAACGGCGATTCCAAATGGATATCAAATGAAGGCGCCAGAAAGAAGGTTCACGAACTCAGAAATGCTGTTGACGCGATCATGATCGGCTACAATACACTTAACAAGGACAATCCGCATCTCACCGTCAGAAGCACCGCCAAAAAGAGAGACCCCTTGAAGATCATACTGGCAGGTAGAAGGAAGCTCAGGAACTTGAGTAAATTAAACCTTTTTAAAGAAAGCGGCGATAAGATCATCATCGTTCAGAATATGAACGCGGGGAATGAGATATTTGCAGATCAGGTCAAGGAAGTTATCAGCTTAAGAGACGCCTATAATATCAGGTCGGTGATGAAGGAATTGGGCAAAAGAGCGATAACCTCAGTCCTCGTAGAGGGCGGCAGCAAGGTTTTTACCGCCTTTCTTAACACTAAGCTTGTCGATGATTATTACTTTTTCGTGGCTCCAATTATTATCGGGTCGGACGGCATACCTTTATACTCAGGAAAATCTCCGAAAAAGGTATCACAGGCATTGAAATTTGAAAGAAAATCGGGAAAATTCCTCGATGGAAATGTTTTCCTGGAGATGAAAAGATGAAAAATATATTAGTAACCGGCGGTGCCGGATTTATCGGCTCTCACATAGCGTTCACTTTGCTGGAAAAAGGATATTCGGTCTGGGCTCTTGATAATTTCTCTACAGGGAAACTCGAGAATCTCAATGGCTTCAAAGGTGAGGTCATCGAGGATGATCTTTCTTCGGTTTCCGTTATCAGAAATTTTCTTCACAATTACTCGATCGATGCCATACTGCATCAGGCAGCCATACCCTCTGTAAAGAAATCCGTGGACGATCCCCATGTTAATGTGGGAAATAATATCAACTCCACATTGAATATGCTTGAGGCGGCGCGGGTTTACGGCAAGATCAAAAGGATAGTTGTCGCCTCATCTTCCTCTGTTTACGGCGATTCTGAGACACTTCCCAAGGTAGAGGATATGCCCGTATTACCGCTTTCGCCATATGCCTTATCAAAGTATTTTACCGAAAGAATAGCATTGCAGTACGGACATTTTTATAATATCCCGACCGCTGCATTGAGGTATTTCAATGTGTTCGGACCCCGTCAGGATCCGAACAGTCCGTATTCAGCGGTCATCGTGAAATTCATCAAGCAGCTCTTGAAAGACGAGGCCATACATATTTACGGAGATGGCGAACAGACAAGGGATTTTACCTATATTGACGATGTAGTCAAGGCGAATATAATGGTGATGGAATCCTCTGTGAAGGAGGGCTTTTTCAATATCGCCTGCGAGAGGCGCATCAGCCTGAATGACCTCATAAAAGAGATATTCACAATAGCCGGAAAGAAGGTCGAGGTGATATACGACGCTCCTCGTCCGGGGGATGTTCTCCATTCATTGGCATCCATCAAAAAGGCGACGGATCAATTTGACTTCAAACCCGAAATCACCTTGGAAGAGGGGCTTCTTAAGACATACGAGTACCTGAAAGGAAATAGTGAACAGTGAAAAGTGAATAGTGACCAATGCGTCTGCTTCGCACAAGCGAAGCAGAAGTACGAGGTACGAAGTGCGATGTGCGAGGTGGGAAAATACAATTAGAGAAGAGGTTAGGGGGGAGCACAAGTGACAAGAGCACATGAGCACAAGTGACAAGTGTGGAAATGGATAATGAAGATAAAATGTAAGGGCGAACCCGTGTGTACGCCATCTCTGCTCGCGTCATTCAGATTGAGCACTAGCGATTGAAGAATCCAGGCGGAAATTGAAAAAGGGATATGTTTATATAACAACCAATAAGAAAAATGGAACACTCTACATTGGTGTTACAAGCGATCTTGTGAGAAGGATCTATGAGCATAGAAATTCAATGATAGATGGATTTTCAGAGAAATACTCCTTGAAGTTACTTGTATATTATGAAGTATATGAATCTATTAATGATGCGATTGAGAGAGAAAAATATTTGAAAGGAAAAGGCAGGCAATACAAATTGCGACTGATTGAAAAGGATAATTTGGATTGGAAGGATTTGTATGAGGCGATTCTTTAGGTACTGGATGCCACGCTGCGTAATTCACTACATATTATAGTGAATATTTCATAAAATGAAACTGGATCCTTCACATTCGTTCTGGATAACAGAAAAGGGAAGGTATGCAATGCGACACTTCAAATTTCTTACAGTACACTAGTAATTGAACTTGGGATCTATATTGATGACAAAGGCCTTGATGTGAGGGAATGCGGCCTGTAATTTTTTCCTCATTTCTTCAGCGGCCTCGTTTATTTGCTTTTCCTTGAGATTTCTTGAGGGAATGAGATCAAAAACGGCATTCTTCCAGGCTACCTCACCGATGATACGAATGTCATGGGCATCCTCGAATTTATCCCCGCTTTCGACCATTTTTTCAATGAATTCCTTTAAGGCCTTCACCTCGGGGTCATTGTAATTCACAGGATCGATATGTATGGTGACAGCTGATAAGTGAAATTTCCTGCTAAGCATTTCTTCATGCTGCTCCGCGATGGTATGGGCGCGAAATAAGTTCATCTTCTCCTCAACCTCAAGATGCAGGGAGAGTACATTTGTATTGCCGTAGCGATGAAGCTGAATATCATGAACATTATGTACGCCTTCCAGCTTTATCACGCTGTTCTTGATGTCATTAATGAGTTCTTTTGAGGGAGGTTTTCCCAGAAAGTCATCCAGCTGCTTTCTGATGATATCTATGGATTCCCAGATGAGGACAAGGGAGATGAGGATGGAAACCCAGCCGTCAATGCCGGGAAAAAAGATTATCAGGAGCACCGGTGCTGAAGAGATAGCGTCCGAACGGTGATGCCAGCCGTCCGCCTTTATTGCGGGAGCGTTGAATTTCTTGCCGAGGTACATCGCGTATTGAGCCAATCCCTCTTTCATGATGATGGAGATAATGATCAATATGATCTGTAGAAGTGTGAATGATATCTGCTTCGGCGAGAGTATTGATATGATCCCGCTTCGGAATATTTCGATGCCCGTAAAAAGCAGCAGTACGCCGATCACGATGGTCCCCATTATCTCAAAGCGTTCGTGGCCGTAAGGGTGATCCTCATCGGGTTCTTTCCCGGATATTTTGAAGGCTATCATCAGGAAGATGGAAGAGACATTATCGCTCATCGTATGAACAGCGTCGGATATCAATGCCAGAGAGCCGGAAAGCAAGCCCACGCTGAGCTTAATTCCAAAGAGGATGGTGTTTATAATGATGCTGACAATGCCTTCTTTATAGGCGGCGCCTTTTCTATCCATTATCATCCTTGAGAGAAAAGAGAATCCTGCCACAAGGGCTTTTTTATTTCAATGCCGAGTATTCCCGCCATCTGTATCGCGTTTCTTACCGCCTTCGCATTGTAATGATTGTTGAAAAATATATACATCTCTTCCATTCCCGGGTTCTCATCAATGGCGGTATTGATCCTTCCTGAGATCTCCTTCAACTCTTCCTGAGAGTACATATAATCGTATCTCTCGTGCGGTTCTTTATAATTCCACCATCGGTCTATGCTTCTTCCGTGCATACGGAAATATCCGATCTTGGAGGTAACTTTTGAAAGAGGAGGGAACAATTCATCCAGCAGGGGAACATCGACATTGACCTGTGCTACGCCCTTCTCCGTAAGATAATTCGTTACAAAAGGTAAGCTCCATGAGTGATTCCTGAACTCGATCGCTTTTCTCACCGGGAGAAAGTTAATCGCTCTTTCCAGATACTTCATATTTTCCTTGGAGTACTTGAAGGAATAAGGAAATTGAAGCAGTATTCCACCATAATGAGCACTGCTCTTCAGAAGGGGAGACAGTGACTTACGGAAATTGCGCATCTCCGTGGAAGCATTATCCACTCTCAGGTGCGTTATGGTCTGATTGACCTTAATAAATATGCGGAAATCCTCGGGCACTCTGTCGAGCAGTTTTCGGTAAAAATCCTGATTGAACATCCGGTAGAAAGTGGCGTTTATCTCGACCGTATTGAAAAATTTCGCGTAATACACCAAGAAATCACGAGTGTTTTCAGGAAAGAATACCTTTTTCCAGGAATTATAATAATACCCGGAGGTACCAATGTATATTTTCATCTAACTAGCGTTCTGTCTCATAAATACATTAACAATGGCTGAAACTATTTTGTTCCTCTCTCTTCACTTTTTAACCTTGAACCTTTGAACTTTTGAACAATCTTCTATGCCTCTTTTTATGAAGCAGAGCACTATGAGTTATTTAGCCTCTTTGGTATCAAAAAGTTCCTTGATCTGCGCCAAACTGCCAAGTATTCCGGATGACTCGAACGGCACGATGAGCTTTGTGGACTTGCCATCGGCGACCTTCTGCAATGCTTCCAGATACTTGATCGCGATAAGATCATTTGTGGGCTTGCCTTCGTGTATGGCATGGTAAACATTGACAATCGCCTTTGCTTCACCATCCGCCAATGCGATCTTCTTGAATTTGTTCGCCTCAGCAACACTTTTGATCGCCTGTGCCTCACCTTCCGCACGAAGAATATTGGCTTGTTTTTCACCTGTCGCCCTTTCTATCTGTGCCCGTTTCTCACCTTCGGCCTCAAGAATGGTGGCTCTTCTGTCTCTTTCCGCCTTCATCTGTCTGTGCATGGCTTCGGTAACATCTACCGGCGGCTCGATCCTCTGCAGCTCAACTCTCTTTACCTTCACGCCCCAGGAATCTGTGGCCTCGTCAAGGATCATTCTGAGTTCGCCGTTTATCTTCTCTCTTGAGGTCAATGTAGAGTCAAGCGCCAATGTACCTATGAGGTTTCTCAAGTTGGTCTGCGCCAATTTAGCAATGGCCATATTGAAATTCTGAATATTATATACTGACTTGTGAGGGTCTGTTATCTGATGGTAGATCACGGCATCAACCGTCACCACAACATTATCCTGAGTAATAACATTCTGCGGCGGAACATCCACTACCTTTTCACGGATATCCACTCTAATGATCTTGTCTAAAAATGGCATTATAATATGAATGCCGCTTTCAAGGGTCTTCTGATATCTTCCGACTCTCTCCAAAACACCTTTCTGAAAGGGGCGCACAATTTTAATGATATTCGAAAAAACGATTATCAGAACCACCAAAATGATAAATGCAACAAAATATAACATCTATTCCCTCCGCATCATCCCGAAGTATTTTCGGAATCGATCTTTTCAACGATAAGATGAGTTCCCTCAATCTCAATAGCTTTTAATTTATCTCCAACCTTTAATCCCAATGACTTATCGGCGGGGAAGCATCTCCAGGTCTCGCCCTGGAATTTGCCAAGCACCGCCTCGTCATTGTCTTTGAGTTCGTCAATTACCTTGCCGACATGATCCAATACTTCTTCGCTAGCCAGATGCTCCGGCTCCTTTTTGGTGAACATTCTGGCAAATCGTCTGGAAAGTACCGCGCCTATGGTTGAAAATACCAGAAATATCACCCATTGCCACACAGGTGGCCAATGCAAAAGATTTGCACCCATGGCAAGCAGGGCCGCAAGGCCGAACCAAACTACGAAAAATCCCGCCGTAGCCAGCTCTATTACTAAAAAGGCAAGGCCCAGAACGAGCCAGAACCACCACATTTCTGTAGGCATAATCTACTCCTTTATGAAAAAGTTTATCCTATTAGTAGAGAAAAGTCAAATACATCGACGCAAACGCGTCGATGAGTGTGAAGTGTGATGTGTGAAGTGGTACGAACAATTAACAATTGAAAATTGACAATGGACAATTACGCATGGAGAAGGTGATAGGATGATAGATTTGTAGGTAAAAAAAGAGGGAAGGAATAGGAGAAAATGATATTTGATTTTCTTTACACCGTATATCGTACCGGGCACGGCATGCCGTGCCCCTACATCGATTCTGTTTTTTTTGTTCCTTCTGCACCTATCAACTTATCATTCTCTCACCCATTTGGTGTACTTGTCCCTGGGTCCACTGGGCCACTGCGAAGCGTCACTTGCGTGTAGCTGCTATTTGCAATATTACCGCTCACGCGTTACAATATAGCATAATGGGGGAATATATGAATGACAAAATTGTAAAAACTGCGGGCCGTAAGCTTCTCGAGAAGATCTATTTCTATCAGATGCTGATATTTATCATCATTTTGGGATACTTTTTCGTCCCTATGCATGTGAAGCGGGCAATTCTCATTCCATTTCTCATTCTTTCTGCGGTCTTTTGTTTGCTGGGTGTATTTCTTTTGATAGTAACATACAAGCAGAAGATAAAGGGACTGCTCAAGCTCTTTCTCCTCTTTGTGGGTTATGCTTCCTCGGGCTTTCTTGTGAGCGTTGTGCTTCACAATGTGGTCTATGGGGTCCTTATAAAATTATTCGGCGATGATTTCTGGACGCGCAACAATATGCCCGATGAGCCGGTCTTTTTTATTATCGCGATCTTCGTCTGTCCCATTGTTTTTCTTGTCGGTGCTATCGGCAGTGCTATCTTGCTCAGTAAAAAGAAAGACCGTCCCTAATACTTCACATGTAACATAAAGAAGATTGTTCAAAAGTTGAAATGTTCAAGGTTATGCTGCGCAGAGCACAAGCGACAAGTGCACAAGGCACAAGTGGAGAGAAGAGAAAGATGGATCTTTCGTTTCACTCAAGATGACAGCGGACAGGTCAAGCCCTGTCCCTACTAGGATTCTACATTTTTTCATTCTTCTTTCTGCACCTATCAACTTATCATCCATTCCTACATTGTTCATTGTTCATTTCTTAATTGTTCACTGTATTTTGTCCCTGGGACACTGGGTCCACTGGTCCACTGCGAAGCGTCACTCGCGTGTAGCGGCTATTTGAAATTTCAAGTAAATTACCTTATACTGTGGTGTAACGGGGGAATATAATGAATGACAAAATTGTAAAAACTGCGGGCCGTAAACTTCTCGAGAAGATCTACTATTATCAAATGCTGCTATTTATCATCATTTTGGGATACTTTGTTATTGTCCCTATGCATGTGAAGCGGGGACTTATGATTCCATTTCTCATTCTTTCCGCGGTCTTTTGTTTGCTGGGCGTATTTCTTTTGATAGTAACATACAAGCAGAAGATAAAGGGTATACTCAAGCTCTTTCTCCTCTTTGTGGGCTATGCTTCCTCGGGCTTTCTTGTAAGCGTTGTGCTGCACAATGTGGTCTATGGGGTCCTTATTAAATTATTCGGCGATGATTTCTGGACGCGCAACAATATGCCCGATGAACCGGTCTTTTTTATTATCGCGCTCATCGTCTGTCCCATTGTCTTTCTCGTCGGTGCTATCGGCAGCGGCATCTTGATCTGTAAAAAGAAAGATCTTTAAAGATTAGGGACGGTGTTTGAATTTGGACACTAGTATTTGAGTACGATAGTTCACTGAATTAGCAACTGCGGAAAACAATATCACCTATATTGCAGGAAATACATTATCCAACTTGATTCATATTTCCACATATCAATAGTATACAAATTCAAAGACCGTCCCTAATTATACCAAACGGTATAAAGCAAAATGAATAGTGAATAGTGAAAAGTGAATAATGAAGAATGAAAGAAATCCTGGATGCCACGCCTGTGGCTCTGCATGACAGGGAGGAAAACTGGATTCCCGAGCAAGTCGGGAATGACATTAAAAGACGTGTGGGAAAGATTGTTCAAAGGTCCAAAAGTTCAAGGTTGGTGCAGAGAAGAAAGAAAATGGATTCTTCGGTCGCTAACGCTCTTTCAGAATGACAAATATAATTCTTCTCAGTCTCAAAACTATTCATTCTTTTTTGTTCAATTCCCAACTTGTGCCTTGTGCACTTGTCACTTGTGCTCTGCGAAGCGCGTCGTTTGTTCACTGCGCCGCAATTATTGATTTTTGTTGTGTATTGTTATATACTCTAGTTATGAATAAGAGTGATCTCAGTAAAATCATTGAAGTTGGACTTCTTCTTTCTTCCGAGCGTAATCTTGAGAAATTATTCGATAAGATCCTCAGAACATCCAGAGAAGTCGCGAACGCGGACGCAGGCAGTCTATATATCAAGAAGGCGCATCAATTGGAGTTCATATCCAGTCAGAATGAGACCCTCGAGAAGAGATTCAAGATCGATGGCAATCGTCTATTCAAGCCTTTTCCGCTGGCATTGACGCGTGAGAACATCGCCGGCTATGTCTGCCTCACCGGTGAGATACTGAAGATCAAAGATGTTTACCATCTTCCCAAAGGCACCCCATATAGTTTTTTCAAGTCTTTTGATAACAGATTTGAGTACCGCTCAAAATCCATGCTGGTCCTTCCCCTTACCGACCGGGACAGCCGTGTGATCGGCGTTTTGCAGCTGATCAATGCGAAGGATGAGAAAGGCGAAACGGTCTCTTTTCATGACAATGCGGTAAAAGCGCTCTCTACCCTTGCTTCCTTTGCCGCTATTTCACTGAAGAACGCCATGCTTTCGCAGAATGTAAAGGATGCTCACCTTTCAACCATTTACCGCTTGGTCAACGCCGCGGAATACAGGGATCCCGATACAGCGTACCATCTGGAGAGGATGAGTAATTATTCCCGTATTATTGCCGAGCAGCTGGGATACGATGATGAGTTTCTGGAAGTTCTACTGTATGCGTCTCCGATGCACGATATCGGTAAATTAGGTACTCCTGACCGGATATTGCTGAAGCCGGGCCGGTTGACCGCTGATGAAAGAAGTATAATGGAAAAACACACCATAATCGGTGCGGATATATTGAAAAATCCCGATAATGACCTTATTTCGATGGGAAGGTCCATTGCCATGACACATCATGAGAGATGGGACGGCAAGGGTTATCCCGAAGGTATTAAGGGGGAGGAGATCCCCATTGAAGGGAGGATCTCAGCACTTGCGGATGTCTTTGACGCCCTTAGTGTCAAGAGGGTTTACAAAGAAGCCTGGCCCCTTGAAAAGGTAGTGGCATTGATCAGGGAAGAGAAGGGACAGCAATTCTGTCCCTATGTTGTAGATGCTTTCTTTAAGGGATACGAGGAGATCCAGAAGGTTTATAGTAAATTTAAGGAGTAATTATATGAAAAGTGCATTTTTGATGATCGTGATCCTGCTTTTTGCCATGTGTACCGCTGCCGAAACCAATTATACAGATCTCAGCAAGGATCATTGGGCGTACGGTTCCGTCATTAGAATGACTAAGTTCGGCCTTTTCAAAGGCATAGTCAAGAACGGCCAGCTGACCTTTCAGGGCTCCAAATCCCTCAGCAGATACGAATTCTCAGTTGCAATGGACAGATTGCTGAATAAGATCATGGACATTCAGCCCGAAGACAGCAGCAGCGTGGACATCGATCTCAGCGACGAAAATTTTAAGCTCCAGTCAAATCTTGTGAAAGAGCTCAAGAACGCAATGAACAATCTTCAGGTGAAGGTCAATATGAACGAGAACTCCATACAGAAGACGCATGTCCGGGTAAAGGAGTTGGAAAAGAAGGTGGATTCATCATCTTCCAAGAATAATTCATCACTCTTTTATCTGTCGGTGGGTTCATTCGTAATATCCATTGTCGCGCTGATATTTGCCCTTGGTTGATAAATGCCTTTGTTCGGTAATCTGAAATACGAAGAATTTCTGGATATTATCAAGAGTTCTGAAACAAAGATTATCGGGCGTATCAATCAGGTTGAGGGCCGTCTTGAGAAGATCGAGAAGAAGCTGCAGCGCCTGGA
The DNA here is from genome assembly GCA_023133295.1 of bacterium. GTDB lineage: Bacteria > AUK180 > AUK180 > AUK180 > AUK180 > JAGLWT01. The sequence goes on from JAGLWT010000079.1 coordinate 16,460, forward strand.
AGATGTTGAAAAGAGGATCGTGGCGGTAATCGGCGGCCTTGGCGGATTAAATGAGATGATCAAGGATTCCGGCATTCTTAACAAGCATTCCTCCCGTTCGAAAACGAAGAATAAGAGAGGAAAATCCCGGGATCACAAGGTACTTAAGTTCTTGAGATCTCCACGGTCAACTCTGGAGGTATCAGAACATCTTAAATATTCAAAGACATATGTATCAACGCTTTTGAACAATTTGAAAAATAAAAATATTATTAAGGTCGATCACCGAAAGGGCAATGTCCCGTTCTATGTGATCAAGGGGAGGCAAGAATAAAAATGAATGATGAGTGGAATGAGCAGACTAATATTACCGACGGTGCCGTTTCGGGTTATACTCCAAAGGGATATATCTTTGAATTGAAAAGCAATCGTAAGATCATTCTCGGCAGAAAACGCTTCGTTATAGGCCGAGCACCCGGTTGTGACCTGGTTTTGGATGATGACTCCATTTCCCGAATACATTGCGCGATCCATGACAATTACTCCAGCTTCATCCTTGAGGACATGGACTCCTCTAATGGGACCTTTATAAACGATCTGCGCATAAAAAAGAAAATACTTCATTCGGGAGATTCCTTCAAGATCGGAGATCAGGGATTCTCCTTTCATCTATTTGATAATGATCCCAAATGAGGAATTCCGGCCAAACACAAAACGACCCTGACAGGGGAGTTGAACTTCTCAAAGAAAAAATCACTGTAATCCTTGGAAAAAAGCTCAAAAAGGTGAACAAGCGCATTAAAAATATTTCCAAGGACCTTTCGGCATTCAAGCGTCATAGCGAGCTGTCCAAAATGGGCGAGATGATCAAAGCTCAGCTTCATCGGCTTCCGCTTAAGGCATCTACCGTAAATGTGAAGGATTGGGAGAATGATAAGGAAATAACATTAACATTGGATCCGCTCCTGACCGTTAAACAGAATATGGCGCTCTTTTTTAAGAAGGCCTCGAAGATGAAAAGGGGAAGCGAAATCGCCGGTAAACGATATGAAGAGGGAATGAAAGAGGCCTCGAAAATAAATAAGCAGATCAATGAAGTAGAGAATATGACCGATATCGCTGAATTGAAGGAGGTATATAAAAAACTTCTTCCCCCGGTTGCCGCTAAGAAACAGGTGAAAAGGGTACGCAAGCAGGTCGGGAAAGCGTATTTATTCAAAGGGTATCTATTCTTTGTTGGCCGAAGCGATCTGGAGAATGATGAATTGGTGAAGCATGTAGGCAATGGCAATGACTGGTGGTTCCATATCAAGGATTATCCGGGCAGTCATGTTGTCCTCATTCTGGGAAGCAAGCAATCTCCCGACTTCGACCTTATACTTTTCGGCTCCGCCCTGGCGCTTTCCAATTCGAAGGCCGCGGCCTCCGACTCGGAGGAGGTCATATACACTCAAAAGAAGTACTTGAGGAAGGTGAGGCGCGGAAAGCCGGGCCAATTTCTTTTTTCAAATGAAAAAACGGTCAACGCCCGTCGGCGCGATGACCTGAAGAAATTCAGATATATATTTGAAGAAGAGCACAAGTGACAAGTGACAAGAGCACAAGTGCACAAGGTACAAGGGACAAGTGCAAAAGCAAGTGTGATGTGTGATGTGTGAAGTGTAAAGTGGGTAAGTACAATGAACAATTAAGAAATGAACAATGAACAATTACAGATAGAGGTTAGAGGCTGATTTGGGAAGGAGAAAAGAGAGAGGGGTAGCATTCGAAGATGTGTGGAGATCAAAATAATTGACAATGGACAATTGACAGTTGACAATTACTGAGAAAAGTTGAAAAGTTTAAGGTTGGTGCAGAGAAGAAAGGAGATGGATTCTTCAGTCGCTACCGCTCTTTCAGAATGACAAATATAATACTTACCGGTCCCACAATATTCCTTCTCCACTGGTACACTTGTCCCTGGGTCCACTGCGAAGCGTCATTGTTATCGTATTTATGAATCAGAACACCACTGAAATATTTTTTCAAAATAATCGTATTTGTTCTTGAGGAGTAAGAATGAAAAAGATCATATTATATTCACTTGTAATTTTCACCCTTCTGGCGGGCTGTGCCAAAAAACCCCCCGCTCCGGGCGGCATGACAAAGAAAGAAGTTGAATACAGTGTCAAGCAGGGCACCATTGAAAAGAAGATCACGGAAACCGGTGAATGCCAGCCACGGACCGTTGTTCCTCTGATGGCTAAGATCAGCGGAAAGGTCGCCGAGTTTCTTGTTGAGGAAGGGGATATAGTGAAAGAAGGCCAGCCCCTTATGTACATTTATCCCGATATCAAAGAGATCCAGAAGATTAATTCAATACGGCGGAATTATGTGATCGCTCAAAAGGACTTTAACAATATCAAGGTAAGGTATGAATCCAATAAGGATATGCTAGCGAAAGGATTTGTATCTCAAAGCGAATATGACGAAGTGGAAAAGAATTACATCAGCGCAAAGATGGCTTATGAGAATTCCAAGATCGAGAAGGATTATCTGGCGGATGTTCAGGAGAAGAAGATCGCCGGCAGTCTGGTCCTTTCGGTGAACGCCCCCGCTGCCGGCACATTCTACGGTAAGGCTGTTCAGGACGGAGAATTTATCAGATCCGCCATGGAGAATTACTCCTCCGGTACGGTATTGGGCTATATCGGAGATCTCAGTAATCTTCAGATCGTTCTGGATGTGGATGAAATAGATTATCCATTGATAAAGAAGGGCATGCCCACCAGGATCACCTTCGATGCCTTCCCCGCTGTAAGGACAAAGGGTGTGGTGAGCTACATTTCCCTCAATGCGGTGAGAAAGAATATCTTCAATCAATTTACCGTAAAAATAGATATCGCTAAAAACCCGAAAGGGCTGATCAAACCGGGTGTTTCCGCTAATGCCGAGATCATTGTCCTGGAAGCTCGTGATGTGCTGACGATCCCCTTGAAGGCGGTTGTATGGGAAGGCCCGAAAACCTTTGTGAAGTTAAAAGCCGGCGAGAAGAAGGAAGTCACTCTCGGTAAGAATGACGGCAGTTTTATTGAAGTTACGGAAGGCTTGTCTAAAGGTGATACCGTAGTTTATACCGATATTTCCCGCGGCATGTCCAGCCCGGGTATGCATTTCAGGAGGAAGTAAAATGAAGAGAAGTATTTTCATTATTGTGAGCGTTCTATTTGTCCTTTTCGCATTTGCCCAGAGTTCTGATCAGATGATCAGAAAAATCGGCTCCAGATATAATTCCCGCATTCTAAAGGTTACCAATAGTACAGGGAAGGCTTTTTGCGCTCTGAACTTAAGCAATGGGATCATGATCTCGAATTACTCCTTGAATCCCGGGGATAGAATTGTCGATTTGAATAATAATACAGTGAAGATAGATGCCTCTGACCTGATCAAGGTCGATAACGGGCTTTACTTCTATAAGAATCCCTCAATGAGGAAATCCGCATTGAAGGGTGCTAAGACGGATTACACGGAAGTGCAATGGTACTTCAGCCTGCAGGTCCTTTCAGACGGCGACCTGCTGTATTCCTCTTTCAATACCGCTCCAAGGGATTTTGAAAAAGATATACAGGCGAAGAGATTACGCGTCATTTTCAATAATGACGGTGAGCTTCTCGGGTTGCTGTACAATTATCATGTGACCTCATTTATTAAAACCATTTTTATGAATTGCGACCGCATCAATGAAGTTGAGGTAGAGGATGCCTTTTCAGGGAAATTCCTCGATCTGGAGCAATTGCAAAAACTGGCGGACAGGCCTGTTAAGACCAGGGCTTGGCTCGGTATAACTTTGCGCATTCACAATAACCTGATAAGTATCGCTTCCGTTTATGAGGATTCTCCCGCTGAAAAGGCCGGCTTTAAAAAAGGTGATATCATTGTCAAGGTTGGTAAAGAAGAGATGCTGCGTGTTGAAGATGTGATCAATTCCATCGGCTCAAGATCCTCCGGAGAAACTGTAATGATCGAGGTCATAAGAGACGGCGATAGAATGAAGATCAAGGCGGAATTGGGTTCAAAGGCCGAGCTGAATAAATATATGATCAAGCGGAAGCTTGAAAAGATAAAAAAGGTCGAGGTAAATACATCCGATATTCTTGAGGAGAAGCTTGAACGCCTTGAGAAAGAATTGGAAGAGATCAAGGAAATGCTTAGAAAAGATTGAAATAATTCCCTCTTTTGTATATAATATCCATATATGAAAATTAGGCTTTATACGATTCCCGCAATACTCATTATTCTCATTCTTCTGCAGGGCGCTTCGTTCCAGGTTTCCATCAATTCATCATTGGATAAGAATGAGGTCAAAGTGGGAGAAATGTTCACCTTCAATTTAGAGATACAGAAGGTAGGTTCGACCGAGATCAGAATAGCGTCTCCCAAGATGCCTGCGCCGGAGTGGGCTTCCAGGGTATTGTCTTCATCCAGCACCAGGATCAATGTGGTCAAGGACAAGGCCCAGCAGATATTATCCTACAAAGTGAAATACAAGGCCCTTGTAGCGGGAGAATATATCTTTCCCTCAGTTACACTGCCGTATTATAATCCCGAGGCGGATCTGAATATCGAGCTTAAGACAGACCCCGTGAAAATTATTGTGTTAAAGAATACGAATAGTCCACTTCCTTTGATCCTGCTTTTCTTTCTTATCGCGTTTGTGGTGATCATAGTAGTTATTGTCGGGATAAAACAGAAAAAAAAGGGGAGATCATCCACGGATGTACAAGAGGAAAGTGAGATCAAAGAAGATCCTTTCCATTCCCTCACGAAGACCGAGAAATTTTATAAACTTGAAGAATTGCTCAGGGGATTTCTCCTGGCGAAATATAATATCTCGCAGAATGCCTTGAAGGATGACATCTCTTCCGCCTTGGAAACAAAAGAAGTTAATCTTGATAGGAGAGAGACCATTCTGGACATTATTGATTTTCTCTATACAGTGAAATATACCGGGTACAATTACGACGATGATGAGATCTTACAATGGATCGAGAAATATAAGAAGATAAGTGAATAGAAAAATTCGAGAGGGGTTTGTTCTATTATTGCTGTTGATCTCGCTTCTTGTCATGAACAAATATTCCTATAATATTACCGAGATAAAAGAGCCGTTCTTCATATTCCTGTCCTTTTTCTCCTTCGTATTTCTATTTTATTTTGAAAAGAAAAGGAACATCAGGATCGCGCGTTTGGACCTTGTGCTCCTGGCCCTGCCGCTCTTCTCTATTATAATGCTGCCGTTTCTCAGATACCATTCATTTGCCCTTCATTATGTTCAGATATCGCTTTCTGCCACGATGATGTATTTCTCTCTGAGGATGATCAAGCCGGAAAGATTATTGTCTGCTTTTGAAGTGATAGGTGTATTGAGTGCTGTCTACGGCATTTTACTCTATTATGAAGTGGATCTTTTTCGGCTCTATCCTGTTCCCACCGGGATCCGCCCGCCGTCTTTTTATGGAAATTCCAATTTCTTCGCCGCATTGCTGATCCCCTTTATACTGATCTCTTTGACCAAATATTTTCTTGCTGAAGGCATACGGATGAGGGTGTTACACCTTTTATTCATCGGCGCGGAGAGCTATGCTTTATTTCTGACAAGAACGAGGGCGGCTTTCGTAGGGCTTATTCCTGTTCTGATAGCATTCCTGATAATAATTCTGATATGGAAGAAAAGACTTTGGACAAGGTTCATTCCATTGGCGGTGATCGCGATAGCTGTTCTCTTGATTGTCCCTCCGGATTACTGGGGGCGTATACGCTCAATGACGGACATAGGCAAAGGGACTCCGATGTTTCGTGTATATACATGGAATTCTTCTCTGCAGATAATCAAAGATAATCCGATGGGAGTGGGCCCGGGTAATTTCCGAGCCTATTATCCTGAATATAAGAGTAAGCAGATATTCCTTTTTGAGGGCAAGCACAATGCCGAAACGATACATGCCCATTCGGATCCCATTGAAAGCGCTGTCGATCTGGGGATACTCGGTTTTGCCCTTTATTTATTCATGTTCATCGGCTTCTTTTTCTTCTTTTTCCGCGCCTCCTCCGTGGCGATGAAGGCCGACCGGGAGAAGACCGCTATTTCTCTTCTCGGGGTCAATCTCGGATTGATGGGACTGATGCTGGATAATCTTTTTTCCGTAAATTCCAAATGGCTCTCATCAATAATCGTGATATATCTTCTGCTGGCACTGGGCTCCGCTTATGCCGCCAGAATATATAAGCGGAAATGGAGTATCAGGGTCGGACCTCTTTTTCTTATCGCGCTTGCGTTGATCGGCGGCTTTCTGCTCTTTTTATCGGTGAGACGCTATCATTCAAGCCTGATACTGAACAAGGCCATCGCCCGGTCAAAGGATGGTCTTGCCTTGAGAAGCCGCAAACATGTCAACAGGGCAAAGGGCTCTTTTATAAAAGCGCAGGAGCTCTATAAAAAGGCTTTGAGATATGACCCTAATAATATCATTGCACGGTATTTTACGGGAACATTGCTGCAGGACCTCTATATTTCCACACAGGATGAAGAGCATCTACGGGAAGCCATCAAGGCATATGAGCATTTACAGAAGCTTTCTGAACATTATGTTCAAGTCCACTTTCTTAAAGGGAGGACTTATTATTATCTTAGAGAATACAAGAAGGCCTTATATGAATTTGAGCTGTATCTGCATCAGGATCCGGTCGATCTTGAGGTCTATAAGATGATGATCGATATATATAATCGCACAGGACAAGTGGAAAAGAAGAAAAAGCTTCTTTCCGAGCTGGGTACTGAAATTGAACTCGACCTCAAAATTAAGCCGGACAGGGCTGAGTTATTCCGCATACTTGAATTCGCCTATATGGAGACAAATGAGCCCTATACTATTATAAAGACATATGAGGGCTTAATTCCGGATATCCAGAATATCAAGGCCAAAGAACTTGCGATAACAAGATTATCGGCATTTTACGCGACCTATGATATTGAACGGGGGATCGGGTATTTTTCCAATACAGATATCCCGGACATAAATAATGAAATGATCGTAAGGAAATTGAAGGAAATAAATGAGGCCGGCAAATGAAGGATGATAAATGCAGTACGAAGTGCGAAGTACGATGTACGATGTGGAGAATTAGAAGGAAATAAAGAATGAATAATTGGGAAAGGGAGCACGCCAGTAACCGGAAAATCGTGATTTCGTTTAACACATTAATTCTCCTGTTACAATCATATCATGCCGCACCTAAAGACAATGAACAATGTACAATTGACAATGGACAATTAAGATAGAGGTTAGAGGCATTAAGAAGTGTGAAGTGTAAAGTGGAGAAATGAAGGATGAAGAATGAAATAAAACTGGATCCCACGGTCGAAAACTCCCTCTGGATGACACTCTCCAATTGTTCATTGTTCATTTCTGAATTGTTCACTGAATTTTTCAACTTTGAACTTTTGAACTTGCAACCTTTGAACGCTTCGGTACTGAGAAGATATATATAGGAGTCGTATTTGAAATTAAAAAAGATCGTTGAATTTCTCGATAATTACCTGGATATTGATGCTGTTACCGATATGTCCCTCAACGGGCTGCAATTCGGAGACATGGATGCTGAGATAGATTCTGCCGTTCTCGCAGTGGACGCTTCTTTGGAATTATTTGAAAAGGCCGGCCGCGGAAATAAATTACTCGTGGTGCATCATGGCCTGTTCTGGGGTTCGTCCTTTGCCATTACGGGGATACATTACGAACGCTTTAAGAAGCTCTTTGATAATGAGCTCTCACTGTACGCCGCCCATCTTCCGCTGGACCTTCACGCGGTGATCGGACATAATGCGCGTATAGCAGCGGAACTGGGGCTGACCGATATCCTGCCCTTCGGGGATTACAAGGGGACGAAGATCGGCTTCAAAGGCATGCTTGCCGAACCCTTGAAGATGAAGGAATTCAAGGATGTTCTCGGCGGACTTTTCGGAGATTATCAGCTTCTTCAATTCGGAAAAGAAGAGATCAGAAATATAGGTGTCGTCTCCGGTGGCGCGGCTTCTTTGATACCGGACGCGATCAAGGAAGGGCTCGACCTCTATATTACAGGCGAGGCCTCACATTCCATGTACCATTTTGTGAAAGAGGCCCGCCTGAATGTTGTCTTTGGCGGCCATTATAATACGGAAAAATTCGGCATATTGAAATTGGGCGATCTGCTCGAAAAGGAATTCGGCCTCAAGAGCGAGTTCATCGATATCCCCACCGGCTTCTGATGAAAGAAGTTATTTTCAAGGCCAACGGTATCCCTCCTTCATTATTAGGCTCAGAAGAAGACCCTGTGATCTTGGCGCTTCTGGCTTCCAGAGGTGTCGATTCTCCCGAAGCTGTGGAGAAATTTCTCAATCCCAAATTAAAATACCTTATGCGTACAGAAGATATTCCCAATGTTAAGGAAACCGCTAATTTCTTAAGGCGGAATGTAGAAGCTGGCGAAGAGATCGGTATATACGGCGACTATGATGTTGACGGCATTACTGCCTCCGTCATCTTGAAGAAGGCGATTACAGGTATCGGCGGTAAGGCCACGATCATAATCCCGAATCGTTTTGACGAAGGATACGGGATCTCCAAAGAGGGCATTGACCGTTTTATCGAAATGGGGATCAGGAAGGTCATTTCCGTGGATTGCGGGATAACCTCGACCGATGAGGTGAAATACGCATTCGAACAGGGGATGGATATCGTTATTACGGATCATCATACACCGGAGCCCGAACTTCCGGATACATTAATAGTTAATCCCAAACTCACTGATATTCCGCAGATCAGAGAACTTGCCGGCGCAGGAGTGGCTCTGTATATCGCCCGTCAATTACTTGGAGAAATAACCCCGCTATTGAAGGAACTATTTTTCTTCGGCGCTCTCGGCACAGTCGCGGATGTGGTCCCGCTGACCATGGATAACAGGATAATCACCATCTTGGGATTGGATGTTTTGAACAATGCGTATATCAAGGGCATCAAAGAACTTATGGACAATATCGGCTCGAAGCCTCCCTTTGAGGCATATCATTTAGGATTTATGCTGGCCCCCCGGCTGAACGCGGCGGGAAGGATGGAGGATGCCTCCCTTGCGGTCGATCTGATGTTCAGTGATTCACCCGTTGAAGCCGCGCACTTGCTCAATGAAATAAACAGTCAAAGGAGAAAGCTGCAGGAAGAACTCATAGACCAGGCGAAAGAGATGTCTAAGGATGTGGATTCATCTGTTCTGATCCTTTCTTCCGATCAATTCAACCGCGGGATAAACGGGATCATCGCCTCCCGCATGGTCGAACTTACTCATAAGCCGTCGATAATATTAGAAGAAGACGCTGATGGCATGCTGCATGGCTCGGGGCGAAGCGTTCCGGGTGTCGACCTGCACGCGCTTCTTTCCGCTTCAAGTGAGAAATTCCTGAGTTTCGGAGGCCATACAATGGCTTGCGGCCTCAGGATCAATAAATCTGACCTCGAGGCCGTCAAGGCGGAAATAGATAAGAATTTCCAGAAGTTGTATCCCGACGGTTTCACAAAGCAGATCGTCGCGGATATGGAACTTGATCTCACAAAATTCACATATGATCTTCATTTAAAACTGCAGAAGCTTAAGCCGTTCGGAATTGGAAATCCCTCACCCCGTTTTTTGATCAGAGGAGTTGATATCAGGGAAAATAAGCTGGTTAAGGAGAAGTACAGATTCTACGATTGCTATCAGCGGGACATCCCTTTTCAGCTTCAGGACTGGAATAACAAGACGGATTTTGGAAAAAACGGTACAATTGATATAATCGCCAGCCCTTTCTGGGAAGAATTTCGAGGGCAATTGTATCTTAAAGTAAAGTATATTGAGCATATTTAAAAGTGGAACAATACTTGCTAAAATGTTTGTGAGGTTGAAAAATATGAAAATTATGATAGTATATTTTAACAGAATAGGAGTTGTTCATGAAAGCTAAAAAGATCGTTTTGACCATTTTGATCGTTATCCTGAGCTTGCCTGCATGGGCGAATTATTTCAAATACTACAATCAGGGTGTGAAGTATATGGAGTTGGGTGACTATATAAGCGCCGAACCTCATCTTATACATGCATTGAAATCAAAACCTGATTTTGTTGACGGTATGTGGGCATTGGTTAAGCTGTACAGCACTAAACAGGAATGGCCGGAAGCCATAAAGTACTGTAAGATGCTTATTGAGAACGACCCCAAGGATGTTGCCATCTATCTTACACTGTCCGACATATATGTGAGACTGGCGAGGTACAAAGAGGCCGCCTCGACAATTAGAAAGGTCTATGATTTCGAGCCGAACAATACGAGCGCGAAGCTTATTGAGGGTGATATCCTGAAAAAGCAGGGCAGTTATGAAGCGGCGGTCAAGGTTTATAAGGCAGCGGCGGCGGCTGATAAGAAACTCGCGCTGAAGGCATATAAGAGCATAGCGACGATATACGCCACCAAGCTGGATCAATTGAAAAATGCCCAGGTCTATTATAAGAAAGCCCTTGCCATAAAAAAAGAGCATAAAATGCTCGTTCTTCTTGCGTACACTTATTTCAAGACGCGGGATTGGGCCAATGGCGTAAGCACTCTGGCGAAGGTGAAGGAATCCTCCCTTTCCACCGATGATATCGGTTGGCTGGGTTTCGGATATAAAAAGACAGGAAATGATTCGAAGGCGATCTATTATTACGAGTTGCTCTACAAGAGGGACAGCAAGAATCAGAAGGCGGCATTCGAACTTTCAGAGCTGTATAAGAAAAAAGGTGATTCTTCTAATGCCAATAAGTATCTGGAAATAGCGAAATCCATGGATTCAGTGGATTATTCCGCAGCTTACCGCCTGGGGTATCAGCTCCTGAAACAGGATAAGTTCAAGGAAGCCATTGGCCAATTCAAGAAATCCATTTCAGCAAAGAATAATTTTTACGGCTCATGGTACGCCCTGGGTTTTTGCGAATATAAATTAGGCAATAAAACCGCCGCCGTAAGAGGATTTCAGAAGGCATCTGAATTGAAGCCTTCATATACTGCCAGCTTTCTTTATCTTGGCATCATCTATGATGAGTCAAAGAATTATGAAGAAGCTATAAAGGCCTATCTGAAAGCTCTGAGTTACGCTCCGAACGACGAGTCCCTTTGGGAATATCTTGCCGGAGATTATTTTGAGCTTGGCCAATATTCCAATGCGGCAGCAGCTTTTGAGAAGGTTGTCAAGATCAATCCCAAGAATAAGGATGCCTGGTATAATCTTTCCCAGACATATCAGAATCTGGATAAGCCGAATCTTGCGGCAGAAGCATTAGAAAGATCTAAATAGACCCTTAGGAGATATTATGGGCGGATTTATCGTTTTATTAGTAATTGTTGTGGTAGTAATTTCATGGGTGATCGGAATTTACAATCGAATGGTCACCATCAGGAATCGTGTGAAGAATGCGTGGTCGCAGATCGATGTTCAATTGAAACGGCGGCATGACCTTATCCCCAATCTCGTTGAGATCTGCAAAGGATATATGAAACATGAGAGAGAGACGCTCGAGGCGGTGATAAAGGCGCGTCAGATGGCGGTCGATATCAAAGGAGACAATGTGGAGCAAGTCGCCAAGATGGAGAATATGCTATCTCAGACATTGAAATCTCTTTTCGCCGTATCCGAGAATTATCCTGATCTCAAGGCAAATCAGAATATGCTTTCCCTGCAGGAAGAGCTTACATCCACAGAGAACAAGATCTCTTTCGCTAGACAGCATTATAATGATCAGGTGATGGTCTATAATACCAAGCTCGAGGTTTTTCCCAATAATATTATTGCGGGTATGTTCAACTTCGTTAAGTCCGAATTCTTTGAAGTGGAGACCGAAGCTGAGAGAAAGGCACCGGAAGTAAAGTTTTAATTCCAGAAGATGTATAATTTAATCGAAAAAAATAAAAGGAATTCCGTTTTTCTATTTTTAGCCCTTATCGCTGTTTTAATAGTTCTCGGATTTCTTATCGGAGAGTATTTCTTTGAAGCCGGCGTTTATGGAGTGGTAATAGCGGGGGTCTTGGCAACAATATCCGGCCTTTGCGCATTTTATTCCGGCGATTCTATTATAATGGCTTTCTCAAGGGCAAAGCGTATTGAGAAGAAAGATCATCAGCGTTTGTGGAATGTTGTAGAGGAAATGAGCATCGCCTCCGGCCTTCCGATGCCGAAGATCTATATGATCGATGATACTGCGCCGAATGCATTTGCTACCGGAAGGAATCCGGAACATGCATCCGTGGCTATTACAAGCGGCCTGCTCGATAAGCTTGACAGAGAAGAGCTTCAAGGCGTCATGGCTCACGAATTATCCCACATACAGAATTATGATATACTTTTCGGTACCATGATCGCTGTAATGGTAGGGACTATCGTATTGATCGCGGATTTTTTTCTTCGCAGCCTCTTTTACGGGAACAGAAGAAGATCGTCATCCCGCTCGTCTTCCGGAGGCAAGTCCGCCGGGCCGCTTATGCTCATAGCATTGGTCTTCGCCATCTTAGCCCCCATACTCGCGAGGATCATACAGTTCTCCGTTTCCCGCCAAAGGGAATTTCTCGCTGATGCCAGCGCGGCGAAAATGACGCGTAATCCCATCGGATTGGCGCGGGCATTGGAAAAGATCTCAAGCGACAAGGAACCGCTGGAAGCAGCTAATCGCGGAACACAACACCTTTATATTGTGAACCCATTGAAAAAAGTGAAGGAAAAGTCAGGGCTGATGGACACTCACCCTCCTATAGGTGAGCGCATCAGAATACTGAAAGACCTGCATCATGTTTAGTGTTTATAAGACAGTACACTTAAAACGAGGCAATAATGAAAGATCTGAAAGAATCCCTTAATATGCTGAATAAGCATGTCAAGAATAACAATTTAAAAAAGCATATGTATGCGTGCGCCGCCGCGATGAAGGATCTTGCGAAGCATTTTGGCGAGAACGAAGACCTCTGGGAAACGGTAGGCCTGATTCATGATATTGATTATGAACGCACGGCGGATGATCCCGAAATGCATGGTACGGTCGGAAAGCAGATGCTCAGTGACGAAGGCTACAGCTCCGAGATCTGTGATGCCGTTGAAGCGCATGTGGGGAGGGTTCCCAGGGATACGAAACTGAAAAAAGCCATTTATTCCGTTGACCCGCTGACCGGGCTGATCGTCGCCTGTGCCTTGATACGGCCGGAGAAGATTTTGGCGCCGATCGAACTTGCCTTCGTAAAAAAGCGGATGAAAGAGAAGAGATTCGCCGCGAACGCGAACAGGCAGCCCATACATGATTCGGTTGAAATGGGCATAGAAGAAGACGAATTTATTACAATAGTCCTCAATGCGATGAAGGGCATTTCTGATAAGATGGGGTTATAGATGAAGGAAGTCGAATTAATAGGAAAAGATAAAGAGAAAACATGGGAGCTTGAGTCCCTTTCCTTTGGAATGGGAAAGAATGTACAGAAGTTCTTCAATAAAGAGATCAAGGATTTTACAGCTCTCGCCGCTATGGAAGGGGATACTATCGCAAGTACTGTCTTTCATCTGCAAAGGCCTCTGCACTTCGGCGGGGATACCTTTTCTACCTGTGCGGTCTCCTATGTCGCGTCCCTTCCTGAGTACCGCAATAGGGGGTATGTGAGGCAGATCCTTAACGGACTGCTCAAGGCGCAGGCAAAGAAAGGCATTGTATTAAGCTCGCTTTACGCTTTCAAAATAGAGTATTACCGTATGTTCGGATATGAAGTCGCCTGTGATGCCTTGGAATATGAAATGAAGCCAAAGCATTTTCCCAAAATAAAGGGCGAAAAATACCCGCTGGAATATGTGACCGAGGATACCCTCAAATCCTATGTCGCCCACTTCAATAAGAGATATTTCTACGAATACAACGGCATGTACAAAAAATCCGTTAAAGATGAAAAAAATATGGATAAATGGATGCTTGAGCATGACGATGCGGTAAAAATAAAGCGCATTTTCATCGGCAGCGCAAAAGATCCGAAGGGGATATTTTCTTTCCATCTTACCAAAGACAGCAAGAAGCTGGTCTTCTTTGATATCTTTCTCCACGACAGGACCGCATTGAACACATTTCTCGCATATGCTGGTTCTTTCAGAGATCAGGCGGAGAAGATCAAGATGCATCTGGCGGAGGATATGAGATTGGAATGGGCGATGGATACCTTTTACTTCACAAGAAAATCCTCCACGAGACAGATGATCAGGATATTGGGACTGAAGGAGCTTCTGAAAAGATTGAAGGTAAAAAGGGGAACTTACAGATTAGGGATCAAGGATGATCTCATCCCCGCTAATAACGGTCTGTTTCTGATCGAATCAGACGGCAAAAAGAATAAGGTCAAAAAAGTGAGCGATTCCCATGCCCGTATTCCCATCGGGACATTCTGCTCAATGCTCTTCTCGAGTGAAGCGCTGGGATTTTCTCTGAAATTCAATGAACTCACATTATCCGAAAAACGATATCTTCAAAATCTTATTGGAAGGAAAACCTCCTTCGTCACGGAGTTCTTTTGATGCGGATACTGATCACAAACGATGACGGATACTTAGCACCCGGCATTCAATGCCTTCACAAGATACTCTTGGAATTGGGCCATGAAGTAGCTCTGATCGCTCCGCATGAAGACAATTCCGCCATATCGCATTCTATCTCTCTTGGAAAAGAGATACTTGTGAAAAGGCATGGCGACGATATTTACTCTTTAACTGGAACTCCCGCCGACTGTATTGTTGTGGCGATGAACGCGGGACTTATCGATAAGCCCGACCTGGTGATCTCCGGCATTAACAAGGGGGGCAATATGGGGGAGGATGTGCATTACTCGGGAACGGTCGCTGCGGCGGTCGAGGCTGCTTTCGCGGGATATTTTTCTATGGCGGTCTCCCTGTCTTCGAGAGTACACGGTGATTATATGGCCATATCCCCATTTATGAAGCAATTGATAGAAAGAGTGCTTAGCTCAAAGCCCGGAACTGTTCTCAATGTGAATTATGACCCGAGCAAGCCCATAAAAGGGATCAAAGAAACAAGATTGGGTTCCAGGACATATATGGACCATTTTGAGATCAGCAAATGGGAAGACGATACAGCCAGAGCGATATTGAAACCCGCGGAAAATATTCCGGACCTTCGTGAAGGCACTGATTATTATGCCCTTAATGAAGGATATATTTCCGTAACTTTACTCTCCACCGATTGGACCGAGGCCGATTCGGATGAGGGTAGATAATCTCATAAACACCCTTATCGAGGAATTTTCCATATACAATAAAGAAATACTTCAAGCGTTCAGAAAAATTGACCGCCGGCTATTTCTTCCTGAAGAATATTCAAAGGTCGCCTTTGTCAACAGGGCCTTGCCCGTGATGAACGGCCAGACCTCCACAAAGCCGTCTACGATCGGGAGGTTCTTGACAATTATCAAACCCTCCAAGGATAAAGTGATCCTGGAACTCGGCACAGGGAGCGGGTATCAATCCGCCATATTATCTGAATTGTTCGGGAAAGTGATCACCTGGGAAGTGGATAAGGAACTTTGTGAATGGTCCTCGCAACGCCTGAAGAAATATAAAAATATTGAGTGTCACTGCGGCAATTTGCTGAAGAGAGATGACATCCCTTCTTTCGACGCCTGTATATTTTCCTTCGCGACATACAGCGTCTCTGAGAATATCATTTCGGCGGGCAATGACCCCGGTGATATTATTGCCCCGATATTAAAGGGAAAAAACCAGTTTCTGTTGCATATCAGAAGGGAAAATGATAAAATAACCAATACTATGTTAAATTACGAGCACTTTGTGCGTATTAGAGGAATTACGAATGCGGAATAATGGAAATGACCTTAATTCAGAGATAAGAAAGGACCCGGTCATCGGAAGATGGGTTATTGTCGGGCATGACAAAGGTTATGTGGCGGAGAAGAAGGAAAGCATACAAAGAAAAGCGAACCCTTCATGTCCATTTTGTCCCGGAAATGAATCCTCCACTCCTCCTGAAATACTTTCAGTGGAGAAGGACGGCAAATGGCAGATCCGTGTCATACCGAATAAGTACCCCGCTTTATCTTCAGAAGGTGAAATAAAAAGGGAAGGTGTGGGCCTTTTTGATAAGATGTCCGGAATTGGCGCTCATGAAGTAATTATTGAGACGCCTGACCATCTCGCATCCGTTACCTCTCTTACCGTTGAGCAATTCACCGAAGTATTGAAGGTTTTCAGATCCAGATTCAATGAATTGAAGAAGGATGAGCGCTTTCGCCATGTTCTTCTTTTTAAGAATGAGGGTCATTCCGCCGGCGCGTCGATCGAACACTCTCATTCACAGATAATCGCGACTCCGATAATCCCGAAAAGAGTGCAGGAAGAGCTGGATGGAGCTGAATTCTATTATTCCTATAAAAAGCGATGCGTTTTCTGCGATATGCTTGAGCTTGACAATCGTTTTTTCAAGGAAAGAGTAGTAATAGAGAACGACAATATGTGCGTTATATCACCTTTCGCGGCACGATTCCCCTTTGAGATGTGGGTTTTACCAAAAAAGCATTTTAGCACATGGGAGAATTCGGACGATGAGATGCTGAGGTCTCAGGCGGAGATATTACTCTCTATACTGCGCGCGCTTGACGATGTTCTGGGCAATCCCCCTTATAATATCATTCTTCACAGTTCTCCGATCAACGGCAATTGTGACAATTATTATCACTGGCATTTCGAAATCATTCCCAAGATGAAGCGCATAGCCGGGTTTGAGTGGGGCACCGGTTTTTATATCAATCCGGTCCCGCCTGAAGAAGCCGCCGAAGTATTAAAAAGGAGGCTCAATAGGTGAAATTGATCTCAGTAGCCTCTGAAGTTACTCCATTCGCGAAGACGGGCGGACTTGCCGATGTTTCAGGCACCTTGCCGCAGGCATTGTCCGATCAGGGAATGGATGTATATATCGCAATGCCTTATTACAGAGATATCGTTGAGAAGGCCTTGAGTGAGGGAAATATTTCCCTTCCGCTGCAAACTCTTACTTCTTATCATTTTGATTGGGGCGGTGTGGATCATGAACTCCGCCTGCTGTATCTCGAATGGGAAAATGTAAAAGTTATTTTTATTGAGAACGATTCGCTTTTCAACAGAGATAATCTTTATATCACCTCGACCTCTAAGAATGGAGTTCCGGAGATCACGGGATACTCGGATAATTTTAAAAGATTCGCATTGTTTTCAAGAGCGGTTTCACGCTATATTACCGAGACGGGGGACTTTGAGATCGTCCATACACACGATTGGCAGACGGCTTTGATCCCTGTGTACCTGACA
The DNA here is from genome assembly GCA_023133295.1 of bacterium. Taxonomy (GTDB): domain Bacteria; phylum AUK180; class AUK180; order AUK180; family AUK180; genus JAGLWT01. Next base: position 33,853 of record JAGLWT010000079.1, read on the forward strand.
TCTGACCTTTATTCCTCAGAGAAAGGCAAAAGGCCTTTTCTCTTACATACGATACATAATCTCGCATTTCAGGGTAATTTCCCCATGGAAGAATTCACGAATTGCGGTTTAGATGATTCTTATATCCATCTGGATAAACTTGAATCCTGGGGAGAGGTCAATCTCTTAAAGGGAGCTGTTATTTATTCGGATGCCGTTAATACGGTCTCTCCCAATTACTGTGAGGAGATACAGAAGGAAGAGTACGGATGCGGTTTTGCCGGTCTGCTCCTGGAATGGTCGGATAAACTTTCCGGCATTCTGAACGGCATTGATCATAAGGAATGGGATCCTGCAACAGACGATTATCTTGGGAAATACAGGTTCAAGAAGGGTGATTCGAAGGGAAAGGAACGCTTCAAGGCACACTTTGTGAAGGAAATGGATTTTACATCCCCGGCTGCTCCATTATTTGTAATGGTCTCCAGATTAACACATCAAAAGGGCGTAGAGTTGCTTTTAGAGGTGATGGAGGATCTTCTTAAAATGGATATAAGTCTCTTTATTCTGGGCAGCGGCGATGTCAAGTATGAAAAAGCGATGGAGGGCCTTGCCACGAAATACAAGGGCCATTTTAAGTTCTCCAAAGAATTCAACAACCCTTTGGCGCATCGCTTATATGCCGCCGCCGATTATTTTCTCATGCCGTCTGTATTCGAGCCCTGCGGCCTCGGGCAGATGATCGCTATGAGATACGGCGCTTTGCCCATAGCAAGAGCGACGGGCGGCCTGAAGGATACTGTATTTGATATAAGAAAGGACCGCAAAGGCGGGAACGGCCTGATTTTTGAGTCCGTTTCTTCGGAACAATTACTGGAAACTATTAAAAGCGCTGTGGAGTTATTCAGGGGAAAGGATTTTATCAGGGCAAGGAAAAATGCCTTTAATTCCGATCATTCCTGGGCGGCCTCAGCAAAAAAATATTTAAAAATATATAAGGAAGGATTGAATAAATGAAACATTTAGCATTGTTATTTCTTATCATTGGGCTTGTGATCCCCACCTTTGGTGTGAACTATAACGACTATGAAGGGAAGTATATCGAAGATGTCAAATTCGTTCACGACAAGGACCTGGACAGTAAGGATGATGATCTGCGCCTGATCCTGAGGATCGAAAAGGGGACAACATTCTCTATAAAGTCCCTCAATGAGGATATCACTGAGATCTGGGGTTTCGGATATTATGATAATATAGCCGTTGACCTTTCTAAGGGAGAGATCGGCATAATCGTCGAATTCAGATTTACCGACAAATCCCATTTGAAGGAGATCCATTTTACGGGAAATGAAGAATTTTCGGGCAAACGCTTATTGGATAAATGTGAATTGACCGGTGAAAGCAAAGAATTTCCCCCGTATTACGATGAATATTTATTTCTTGAGGCCCTGAAGAAGCTCAAGAAGTATTATATGAAAAAGGGTTATTTCAATGTGAAGATAAGCAAGGATGTCACCGATGCCGGTGACTTTTCCAAATCCGTTACCTATGAGATAGAGGAAGGTGATAAATTCTTCATCTCAGAGATCGAAATAAAAGGTGTTGAGGCCTTTACTCAAAAAAAGATCGCCTCTGCTCTTAAGATCAAGAAGCGATCTCTTATGTCAAGGGGATATTACGATCAGCAGAAGATAGAGGACGGCCTGAACGGACTTAGGGAATTCTATAAGAAAAACGGCTTCATCTCCGCCAGAATAGAATTGGAAGAGGTGGAGACAGTCGAGGGAAGTATTCGTCTTCATGTGGCAATCGACGAAGGCAAACCCTTTAATATAGGCGAGGTCGATATCAGCTTCGGTGATGGTGAAGAGCCTGTCATACCGGTGGAAAGATTGAGAGCAAGGGCCAAGAAGTATTCCAACGCCCCTTACTCCGATGAGATATTCGACGCTATGATCTCCGACCTTAGAATATTATACACCGACCTCGGGTATCTTGGTGTGCTGGTCGATTCAAAAAAGGTTTTTGACCTCGAAGGAAGTAAGGTCAATGTTATTCTCAAGGTCAAACAGGGCGAACAGGCATTTATCAGTACGATCTCCATTAAACCCATCGGCGCCCAGGCGATGAAGACCAAACCCTGGGTACTTTTGAGAGAGATGTATGTGGAGGAAGATTCTCCATTCTCCGTAAAGGAACTTCAGGAAACTCAGCAGAAATTATACAATCTGAATTATTTTGACAATATTTACCCGATATATACACAGGTCTCCGGCACGAACAGCTATGACCTGATATGGTACGCGAAAGAAAAACCTACGGGAAAGGCACAGCTTGGCGGCGGATATTCAAATGAGGAGAAATTGATCGGTTTTGTCGAGATCGGAGAATCCAATCTGCTTGGATACGGGTACAAGCTAAATTTCAAATACGAGCATTCGCAGTACAGGGATGACTTTAATCTTAATTTTACAGACCCATGGTTCTTGAATCCCTGGGTAATAAAGGGCCAGATCGCGTTCGGACTTGATATTTATCATCAGACATTTGATCGTTATGAGCTCTTTTATACCGAATTGAAGAATGGTTTCTCTTTGAGATTCGGAAAGAATTTCTGGAGATATTATCAGGTGAACCTTCAGCTCAGACATGATGATATCAGATTAGATGTAGAGGAAGAAAATATGCAGTCCGCTCCAGCTGATGTCACCACAAATCTCGGCTGGAATGTAACGAATGCCATTTCCCTGAGTTTCTCCCGTGATCAGAGGGATTATTTCTTTAATCCGACAAGGGGCTCGAAATTCAGTATTTCTTCCACACTCGCAGGTGATTTCATAAAGACCGGCGACGATGACTGGTTCGGATTCGGCGGTAATGCCCATTATCTGAAGATAGTCACACAAGCCGAGGTCTATAAGCCTCTTTTCTGGAAATTCGTTCTGGGACTAAGAGCGCAATTCGGTTTCATACAGAGCTTCTCCGATCAGAAGATCCCCCCTGTCTATGAGCGATTTTTCATGGGTGGGGATTACTCTGTCCGCGGTTACGAGGACCGTTCCATCGGATACACAGAGCTTGCATTCGCGAGAGAACATTGGACATGGCTCTATTCCATCTGGGGTGATACCGAGAAATGGGTCATAGTTAATCCCGATACGGGTGATTGGATCGATCCCTATACAGGCGTCATCATAGATAAAGATACGGGAGATGATCAGACCAAACTCATAAATTCATCATATTATAAAGATTACGGTGTCTCTTATTATCCCATTGGCGGAACTAAATTGTTCAATTTTAACGCGGAGTACAAATTCCCGATATACGGAAAACAGTTCTGGGGAGCACTTTTTTATGATGCCGGTTATATCTGGACGGATATTTACAGAGATATTGATGGGGACGGGGAATTAGACGAAATATACTCCGAACCTTTCAGCCTGAAAAATTTTAAATTAGCACATTCCATAGGTTTTGGCATAAGATTTGAAGTACCCATGTTAGGAGTACTGAGATTGGATTATGCATACGGATTTTCCCATCCCACCGATTCGGAGGTTGGCAAGAACTTTTCCAATACAAAACTCCACTTTACAATTGGCAATGTGTTTTAACAATGTAGAACATCCCTAGGAGGATATATGAAGAAGACATTAACACTTTTCATCGTTATGTTGACAGGGCTTATGGCATTTGCGTCAGAGATCGCATATGTGGATGCAATGGAAGTATTTCAGAATGTTGATCAGTTCAAGGCCGAGTTTGAAAAACTCTCCAATTATTTTCAGAGTAAACAGGTAGAGATAGATACCAAGAAATCTCAGATAGAAGGAGAATTGTCAGCTCTGCAGGATCAGTCTGAATTAATGGATAAGACCAAAAGAGAGCAGAAAACCAATGAGTTGAAGACGAAATATGAAGCATTGGTCAAGGATTTCCAGGCTGCGCAGCAGGAACTCAATCAGAAGCAGCAGATGATCTATGAGACCTTTCAGGCTCAACTCGCCGTTGCCGTACAGAAAGTAGCCGACAAGCTGGGTTACGATATGGTAGTTCTCAAAGAGGCAGTGATCTACGCCGGTTCAGGCAATGATATAACATCTGATGTTATTCGTGAGATGAACGGCAGAAAACCCGCAAAGAAAAAATCAAAATAGCATCAATGAATGCATTTGATATCGTTAAGAGATTAGGCGGTATCATTCATGGTGAAGGGGAAAGGGAAATAACCTTTCCCTGTACCATTGATATGCCGAGGTCCGGCCATATTACCTTTTTAGCCAATAAGAAGTACACCAAATACCTGAAAGACCTTTCGGGAATGACGATCATACTTGAAAAGAGCGATATTCCGCATTGCGATACGGTCAAGAACACCGTCATCGAAGCCGAAGAGCCGCAGATATATTTTGGCGGCGTGCTTCAGGTTTTTGAACCGTCCTTGCCCGATCCGCAGATCTCGGAAAGCGCTTTCGTTCATGAAAACGCGGTGATCGGTAAAGATGTAGTGATAATGCCCTTTGCTTCCGTGGCCGCCAATTCCAGAATTGATAAGGGCGCTGTCCTTTACGGGGGAGTTGTCATAGACGAGAATGCCCATATCGGACCCGGCGTTGTGATCATGTCCGGCGTTTATATAGGCCGCGGCGTGAAGATCGGTGAAGATACTGTGATCGATTCTGGAGCAAAGATCGGAACCTCCGGGTTCGGATTCCCGAAATTGAAGGACGGGTCCATTGGAAGAATTCCTCAGATCGGCAGTGTGGTCGTGGGGAAAAATGTTTATATTGGCGCGAATACAACGATCGACAGGGGAACCGTCGAGGATACCGTGATAGGTGATAATACCAAGATAGATAACCTTGTCCAGATCGCGCATAATGTTCATGTCGGAAAGAATTGCCTGATTATAGCGCAATCGGGTATTGCGGGGTCAACGAAGATCGGGGACAATGCGATAATAGCGGCGCAAGCCGGTATAGTCGGCCATATCGAGATCGGTGAGAATTCAATTATCGGCGCCAAATGCGGAGTTTCAAAATCAGTTCCTTCAAATGTGATGTATTCGGGTATTCCCGCAAAACCGCATATGGAAGAGTTGAAGATACAGGCAATTTCCAAACGATTGCCGGAGATATATGATATTATCAGGGAGGTCAAGAAAAAATGGGAGAACGAGTGATTGATATTGAAGGGATCTTAAAGCGTCTTCCCCATGCATTTCCTTTTGTTATGCTCGACCGTGTATTGGAGATCGGCGAGAAAAACATTGTCGCGTATAAGAATGTAACCTATAATGAGTGGTTCTTTCAAGGCCATTTTCCGGGTCATCCGGTTATGCCCGGTGTCCTGATCGTAGAGGGCCTGGCTCAGTCAGGCGCGATCATGCTTTTTGAAAATATGGACCTTCCGGAAGATATCGTTATGTATTTCATGACCATAGATAAGGTTAAATTCAGAAAACCGGTTACTCCCGGGGATAAGCTGGTGTATAAGGTCGAAGCTGTTCATCAAGTAGAGGATCCGATCCGCCCCAGAGCAAAATTCAACGGGAAGGCCTATGTTGGAGAGAAGGTAGTTGCAGAAGCTATTATGACCGCCATAGGAGCGAAAAGAGAGGTTTAAATGTCCGTTATAATCCATCCAACGGCTATCGTTTCAGAAGATGTAATATTGGAAGATGGTGTAAGCATCGGCGCCTACGCATATGTGGGAGATAATGTCCACATTCATAAAAGGGTGGAGGTGATGCATCATGCGAATATAGTTCATGATACCGAGATCGGAGAGAATACGAGAGTATTCCCTTTTGCTACTTTGGGTTCAGAACCTCAAGACCTCAAATTCGGAGGTGAGAGGACATATCTCAAGATCGGAGCAAATACCGTTATCAGAGAGTATTGCGACTTTAATACCTCAACAGGTGAAGGAAGTATAACCACCGTCGGTGACGGGTGTTATATTATGGCATATGTTCACATAGCTCACAATTGCAGTATCGGCAATAATGTTATCATGGCAAATGCGGTTAATTTAGCCGGCCATGTTGATATACATGATAATGCGATAATCGGAGGCCTGACCGGGCTTCATCAATTTACAAGGGTAGGGTCGTTCGCCATGGTCGGAGCGGGATGCCTTATAAGAAAGGACATACCCCCGTATGCCATCGTTGTATCTCAGCCAACCAAGATCAAGGCGTTCAATATCATCGGGCTGCGTAGAAACGGCTTCTCAGAAGAAGAGATAGCTATCGTGAAAGAGCTTTACAGGATAGTTTATCACTCAAAACTTAATACCGCTCAGGCTCTGGAGAAGATCGAAGCTGTTTTTGACAGCAATGAAAGGACAGTTAAGAAATTTGTTGATTTCATCCGATCCTCAGACCGGGGAATACTCTTATAATGAGAAGGGTGGGACTGGTAGGGGCGGGAGTTCTTGGCTCCATACATCTAAAGTATCTTGTGAAGAACCCTGACATAGATCTTGTCGGAGTTGCGGAATCATCTTCTGAAAGGGTTAAAGAACTGAAGAAAGATCACGATATTCCGTTTTTTAATACATATCAAGAGCTTCCCGAGCTCGATTGTGTGCTCATAGTTACTCCAACGGCAACGCATTATGAGATAGCGTCATATTTTATTTCAAAGGGGATTCACACTTTTATTGAAAAACCCGTGGCATCGGTACTCAGTGATGCTAAAAAATTGAAGCAAATGGCCGATAAGAGCGGAAGTATTGTTCAGATCGGACATGTTGAAAGATTCAATCCGGTGATAACCTGGGTCGAAGACAAGATCGATACACCGCGTTTTATTCAGGCGGAGCGTCTTGCCCCGTTTTCCGTCTCAGGAAGGATCACGGATGTGGGCGCCATTTTGGACTTGATGATACATGACATTGATCTGGTAAACGCTTTTGTGAAAAGTCCTCTGATCGATATTGAGACCGTTGGGCTTTCAGCGCTTGGCGAGAAAGATGATATGGCGATAACCAGATTGAAATTCCAGAACGGATGCTATGCCATCCTTTCGGTTTCCCGTCTGAGTTTGAAGAAAGAACGCAAGATGAGGATCTTTCAGAAACAGGGGTATTTTTCACTTGATCTGCTGAAATTAAAGGTCAAGTCCGTTACTGGCTCTCTGGAAGGCGGTAAGTTAGCCCTTAAACCCCTTTTGAAGCGTTTTAAAAGAAAAGAGACCCTTATGCTCGAACAGAAGGAATTCTTCAATGCAGTCGATGAAGGTCGGCCGCCGAGGGTTACGCTTGACGACGGGATAAAAGCCCTAGAGATCGCGGAAAAGATAGAAGAAAAGATCAAGGAAGCATGACAATCAAGATCTTCAACACCTTAAGTCGAAAGATCGAGAACTTTAAACCCATCAACGGCAATGAAGTTAAGATGTATTCCTGCGGCCCCACGGTATATGATTATGCTCATATCGGCAACTTAAGATACTTTGTTTTTGTCGATCTGCTTAAGCGTATTTTGAAAGAAGCGGGATATTCTCTATATCAGGTCATGAATATTACCGATATTGATGACAAGACCATAAAGAGAGCGAATGAAAAGGGGGTTGACTTCCACGAAATTTCATTGAAATATGAAAAGATCTTCTTTGAGGATCTGGAAAAATTAAAATGCAGCCGTCCCGATCTTGCCCCGCGCGCTACCGACGAGATCGACTTCATGAGCGAAATGATACAATTTCTCATTGAAAAGGGATATGCCTATGAAAGGAGCGGATCTGTATATTTCAGTTTAGCATCATATCCGGAGTACGGAAAACTTTCAAAATTGGACCTGAGCAAGGTTAAGGTCGGAGCCCGTGTAGATGTGGATACATATGAGAAGGAGAGTCCGGGCGATTTTGCGCTCTGGAAGGGGAAAAAGGATAATGAGCCCTCTTATAAGATGCCCTTTGGAGAAGGCCGTCCCGGATGGCATATCGAATGTTCCGCCATCAGCAGAAAACATCTCGGGGAACAATTTGATATTCACACCGGTGGAGTTGACCTGATCTTCCCGCATCATGAGAATGAAAAAGCTCAAAGCGAGGCCTTTTGCGGCGTGAAAACGGTGAATTACTGGATACATTCCGAATACCTTATCGTGGAAGGCAAAAAGATGTCCAAGTCATTGGGCAATTTTTATACATTAAGAGAATTGGAAGATAGGGGCTTTGACTACGATTCGGTCAGATATATGCTTATTTCGAGTCATTACCGAGCGCAGTTGAATTTCACGATCACAGGATTGAAAGCAGCGGAAAGCACAATTTCTAATATCAAGATGTTCGTACAGCACCTTATGGCTGGCGGAGAAGGTACGGTGGACCTGAGCGATATGGTCAGAGAGCAAGAGAAGGCTTTCTTCGATGCTCTCATGGACGATCTGGGAATAGGCAATGCCCTGTCGCATCTATTTATTATAATAAACAATATCAATTCTGCCGATCCTCTTAAGGTCAATGCCGCGACCAAAGAAGCTGTAATTGAAGCGTTTACGAGATTCAATACCATACTTGACATCTCTCAATTGGAAATGACCGAAAGCAAGATTCCCGCCGATGTAAATACGCTTGCCCAAGAGCGTCATCAAGCCCGTCTGGACAAGGATTATTCCCGCGCGGATGAATTGAGGGGAGAGATCACCGAAATGGGATATATTGTTGAGGATACTCCCGAAGGATTCATCCTCAGGAAAATGGATGAATGATACGCTTCTTGGAATTCTCCTTTCTCTGATCCCCATTTCTTTAATAATATATTCATATTTCTTCGAGAGGACAAGGCTAAGGGTTGTTGAGTACGAGATCGAAGGCCTCCCGGAGGATATCATTGTCATATCCGACCTTCATATGAAAAGAGAGGAGAGATTCCATCGTAGACTCGGCATCCTGATATCAGCAAGTTCCGTTAAAACGCTTTTTTGCCTTGGCGATACCTTTGAGAATGTCGCCGATTACCCGTATTTCAAATGCTTTGACGATAAAAGATGCTTTTTTGTACTGGGAAATAATGATCATGGCCCCGGGTCAATCCCGGAAAGAATGAAGGAGATCCTTGAGATCTTTGAGAGGCACTCTATCAAGGTTCTGATAAATGAACATCGCGAATTGTTTCCCGGCTGGACGATAGCCGGAGTAGATGACCCTCATAAGTTCCGTGATGATATTGATGCGGCGTTCAAGGGAATAGACGAAGAAGAGAAATGTATATTCCTCTCACACTCTCCGGAGATCTTGGATGATATAGGGGAATATTCTCCTTTCCTGCTTCTCTACGGCCACACACATGGCGGCCAGATCCGCATTCCTCTGATCGGTTCTATATTTAACAATATCCGCCGGGGTAAAATTACAAAAAGAGGGATCTCAACTTATAAAGGTGTCCAAGTAATGCATACATGGGGTTTGGGGACAACACTCTTTCCGCTTCGGTTCATGTCACCTCCGGAGTTGATAATTCTCAGATCAAAAAGAATATAAGCGGATATCTTCCGAACTTTCTCTGAATTTTTCCTGATCCGTCTTCAAGCGGGATAAAAACCCGTCTTTGTTACCCTCACAGATCATTTCTCTGATGAAACTGCCTCCCGTGAGATGGTCAAAATGAGGCAGACGGAAATCAATGGGGCGCTGCTTGTGAAATGCCATTAAGAACAGTACCATATCGCGAAAGGGTTCAGCTGAATCGCGGTCTGTCAACGCCGCGCGGAAACCCTTGATCTTCTTGCCGCTGAATTTGCTGAATTTTGGAATAAAGTCGTAAGCCTTTATTTCGAATCCTGAAAAATCAGCTTTTATATCGGGCATATCGGGGCTTCCCCATGCCAAAAACGGAGTATCGGTGCCTCTGCCCTCGGACAGGTCGGTGCCTTCCAAAAGACAGGTTCCCGAGTAGATCAGCGCGGTCTCGTAATTTTTGATGGCAGATGACGGAGAGATGAACGGTATACCGGTATCGGGAAATTGCATTCCCCTCTGATAATCAGGGATGTGGAAAATCTCTATTTCTGTGTCATAATTGTTGATCAGGGCGGTGTATAACGCGAATTCTCCGACTGTAAGGCCGTATCTGATGGGGATTAATTCGGGTGATAAAAAGGAGATCTCATCAGGAAGTGTTCCCTGAATGCTGTCTCCCAGGAACGCCGGTCTATCAAGGATCGCGACTTTGATATCTTGCCCTGACTCGGAGATCGATCCAAGAATTGCCTTTAATGTGGCAATGTAGGTATAAAACCTTGCTCCTACATCCTGTATGTCATAGAGGAGCATATCAATATCATTGAATTTATCGGTATCGATTTTGAGTTTTTCATTGTACAGACTGACTACCGGAATATTATAATGAGGGTCCAGATGATCCTCGATCCTCTCTCCGCCGCCTTTACTTCCTCTTAAGCCGTGCTCGGGAACAAAGATGGTCTTGATGCGGAATCCGGCAGCAAGCAGTAATTCAATATTCGGCGTGCCGCAAGAGCCCACGCCGCTTTGATTTGTCAGTATTCCAATATTTCTGTTTCGGTACTCTGTTGATCCAAGAAAAAGATCCAGACCGGTCTTCATAAATACCATGACAATGATGATAAGTGCACAAGTGCACAAGTGACAAGAGCACAAGTGGGTGAGGGATAAGAAAAGAAGGAGATGGATCCTTCATTGTATTTTCCCACTTTACACTTCACACTTCACACTTCAAACCTGCTGAGCAAGCTCAGCAGCTACCCATGAAATTCGATCTTCTTGGGCGGGTGTATCGTGGGATGAGCAAAGAGAAAACCCTGACCCAATTGAATGTCCAGTTTCTTTATCGCTTCCAGATCAGTAGTCATTTCGATGCCTTCCGCTATCACCTTGGCTCCAAGATCTTTTGCGATCTCCGCAAGGGCGTTCACTACGGATTCCTTGATGAAATTCTTATGTAACGCGCTTATCAAACTTCGGTCGATCTTCATATAGTCGATCTCAAGCTCCACGAGATACTGTAGAGATGAGTAGCCGGAGCCCACATCATCGAGAGCTATCTTGATGCCCTTTTCTCTCATATTATTGAAAAGTCTTTTGAATTTCTTGAAATCCTGTATCAATTTGCGTTCAGTGATCTCGACAACCAGTTCGATATTCGGATATTTATTCACATAATCTTGAAAAGAGGGAAGTAATTCTTCCAATGCCAACGGGTGAATATTAACAAAGAGCTTGGAACTCTGATCCATGACATCAAAACGCTTCAGGCTGCTTTGCGCGCAAACGCTCTCCAGCTGAGTGATCTTGTCGAATTTAAAGGCCATCTCAAAGAGAAATTCAGGTGCCTGCCATATGGTATTTACGGGCCCCCTTGACAAGGCCTCGTACCCGTATATGCTCATATCCGCAAGGTCAATAATAGGTTGATATTCAGTCCAAATAGATTCATCGGAAATTATCCGGCCAAATTCATTGATGTACTTCGAGAACTTATTCTTCTTAGTATCCCAGATAACCTCGTATGCCTTCTTCAGCAGAGAGTAAACTGTGATCTCGAAGTGTTCCATATCAGTGGAGAAGGAGGAATCGGAAAAGCCGTAGGTGTAGCTGCCCTTATGTTCATTCACGATCGGCAGGATGGACTTCTCCATGTCATTTGTCAACTCCAGGAAGAGGTTCTTGGAGAAGGAGTCGGGATAAAAGACCATCAGAACAATATCGTTTTGTGTATATGGGATGAGAAGGAATCTGTTCTTGAAAGGTACTTGGGCACTGATCACCTTATTCATCTCAGCGCGTATCTTTTCCACGACCATCTTCTCGCTCTCTTTAGGGAGATCGTTAAACTCGTGAACATATATTCGGATGTTCTTATAGATCTTCGTGAGATTGATGATCTTCTTGAAATTGATCATCAATGAAGGATTGACACTCTGAATAACGGAGAGAGATTCATTCGGCTCTATGGAGAAAAAGTCATGCTTGGACATCACTTCTTTTATCGCAAAAAGCAGCTTCTCGGGGTTAAAAGGTTTAACCAGAACATAATCCGCACCGAGGAACTTGGCCTGATTGCATGTTTTTTCATCGTCTGAAATGAAAATGATGCCGCAATCCGCTGTTTTCGGGGAGAATTTCAATCTCTGAATGATGGAGAAGTCGTCATTAATGACCTTTGAGTCAATAATAATTAATTTCAGATCAGGGTAGTGTTCGAAAAAAGCGTCGAAAGAGTTTTTTTCGGGCATCCAGAATGGACTGAAACCGTTCCTGACAAGAAATAAAAAAACTTCTTGATATGTGACATCATTCGGAGTCACATAAATAATATCGGTTATCTTCATGGGTTTATTTTAGCAAATAACGCCTGCATTGTCAACAACAATGTGAAGCATTGCTTCACAGAGCACAAGGCACAAGGGACAGGGCACAAGGGACAAGTGCAAAAGAAAGTGAATAGTGAACAATGAATAGTGAACAATGAACAGTGAACAGTGAACAATGAATAATGCAGAGGGGACGCGCTACGCAGGGGGCAAGGGGCAATGGACAGTGAACAATTATAAGAGAACACAAAGATATTCTTATCTCGGAGATTTTACTCAACTTTTGAACTTTTCAACATTTGAACACTCCTCGAAGAGGTTGGAGGCCTATGGAGAAGTGAATAATTAAGAAATGAACAATGAACAATTGGGGAAGGATAGAAGAAACACATCCGTAACCGGAAAATCAATATTTCGTTTACCTAATTAGATATCCTGTTACAATCGTTTCACGCCGTACCCCAACCAAGATATGGGACATGTCGTACGCTGAAAGCGTTCGTCTGTCCCGATGTAAAAGTACAAAGCGGAGAGTTGAAAATTGCGAAGCAATTGTACACTCTACGCAATGTTTAAAATCACATGTAGCCATTATTTACACATCTTCTAATGTCATTCCCGACTCCGATCGGGAATCCATCTTTATTTCCCTTTCTTAAACCTTGTGCACTTGTGCTCTGGTGCCCCTTTTTCTTTGTTATGTGTCACACGTTCTTGCCTGCTCCGCTTTTCCGTCAATTATTATCAGCGCATGATACTGATTGTAGATGCGGGCATCTTTCGGAAGATTGATTTCAAAGAATTCTCTCATCTTCTCATATTTCAGATCCGATGCGCATAAGCGATGCTTTTCCACAAATCTCCTTGTATAGGCATCGATCACAAAAAATGGCAGGTCAAAAGCGTATAAAAGAATACAATCCGCGGTCTCAGGGCCTACTCCCTTCAGGGCAAGGAGATCTTCGCGTAATTGATTCGGCGAAAGACCTTCGGTGAGTGCTCCGTCTTCAAGTCCGTTGTCCAGGAGAAATTGTGAGAGTATTTTCAGACGCCCCGCCTTCTGGCGGAAGTAGCCGCTGGAGCGGATGGCCGTTTCAAGGGCCTTTGTGTCGGCATCGGCGATCGCTTCCGCAGTCATGAGGTTGAGCCCCTTTAATTTAGCAATGGCTTTCTCCACATTTTTCCAATTGGTATTCTGTGTCAGTATCGCACCGGCAGCGACTTCAAAAGGAGATTCCGCTGGCCACCATTGCGGCTGTCCGTATTTTTTAAGAAGATCTTCGTAAAGCTGAAGTACGCGATTCATTTCCATTTTGGAAATTGATCTTTTCTCACTGAGAATGTATATCTGAAACCTATCGCCATTGTCCTGTGAAGAGGGCATAAGCCGCGAATAGGATAATGGAGTTGTTGGACAGGGGATTTATATGATCCTCCGACGATGAATGCGAAAATAGGGATGGTCCCCAGCGTATAATAGAGTATTGCTAAAAGGATATTTTGCACAAATACACCTAAAGATACATTAGATGCAGCGCCTTCCATGTAGATGGGACAAGTTTGACAGAAATTCAGAAAAGAAATATCTGAGAGTTTATCAAGCGGTAATATGAACACCAGTCCCATAAGTGAAAGAAGAAAGAATATTCTTTTTATTTGGAAACTTCTCATGCTAAACATTTTATTGGATTCTCGCGATTTTGTCAAATAATACATTGGAGGGCAATGAATAATGAACAATTGGAGAGTGTCATCCAGAGGGAGCAAACAGCGACCGTGGGATCCAGCTTATCTCTCGTGTATTGTCTTTTCTAAATTCTTTACTTTACACTCCACACTCTTTCCTATTCACCTATCATCCTATCATACAATCTCGATCTTTTAACTATATTCCGTGGCCACAAGGACAAGGGAGAGATATCTTGATGTTTTGAAAACATCGTGAGAAATTGTATAATCAATCGTGAAAGAGAAAAAGAAAGTTCTATATGTCACCGCCCCCTTGGTGGGCCACCTGCTGCCTGCGGTCGGTGTCATCAGGCATTATTCAAAATTGGGGTATTCATTTTCCGTAGTATGTGAAAAGAAATATTCAAAGATCTTCAGCCAATTGGAAGAGGTAGATAAGGTTCACGAGGTCCCGCTTGAATTTGATCTTAATGTGCCTAATATAAGATTACTCGGTGATTATCAGATGTACTTCCAGTTGCCCGCATACAATAAAAAGGCCGCGGATTTCGCAGAGGGCCTTCTGATAAAAGAGGGATATGATGCGATCGCATCGGATTTCTTCATGGCATATTCCCATATGATCTGTAAAAAACATTCGATTGGATATTGGATGGTTTATCCCATTGTGTATCCATTTAGAGAGGGGACGGAGAGGTCTTTCAGATTTTATCCCACCCCGATTTCCCGATTGTACTATCCTCTTTTGAATCGATTGAGGAAGTTCTGGTTTAATCTGATGTATTGGGCCTTCATATTTCCTTACGCCCTTTCAAAAGGGGTCAAGGCGGATGTTCTTTCTCAAGAAATGCCAAAGATGGAGAAGGTCATAGTGACCCCTCCCCGAGAATTTCATTCCTATATAAGATCATTTCCCCGGAATGTTGAGCTCATTCCCTATCTGCCGGAACCCAATCTGCTTTTTCCCGGCGAATTTAGCCCTCCGAGCAACGGCAAGAAGAATATCCTTATATCCCTGGGTACCATCTTCAATAAACCTGCCCGCGCAAAGAGTGTGTTAAAGAAATTGCACATAGATATGAGCAAGTATAATGTTTTTATTACAGGCCCGGAGCCAGACGATCCGGGTGAGCTTAACTATCTTTACAATATTTCCTTGAGCAGCATCCTTCCGCATATAGACCTATTGCTTTCTCATGGCGGGACGAATTCACTGATCCTTGCGCATCACTTCGGAGTAAAGACCGTTATCACCCCTCAGGGAGGCGATCAATTCGAGAATCTTGCGATCTGGAGGGAGCTGCATTGATGGGGAAATGGAGGTTAGAGATATAATGAAAGAAA
>JAGLWT010000008.1 GCA_023133295.1 bacterium
TTCCCGATGTCGTGGATGAAGCTCCTGCAGAAGCAGCGGTTGTAGAAGAAACCCCTGCTCCCGAGCCGGTAGTTGAACCTCCCGCGGAGGTTCCGGTAGAAGCGGTGGTCGAGGAGACTATAGTAGAAGAAACCCCCGCTCCCGAGCCGGTAGCTGAAGCTCCCGTGGAAGCTCCGGTAGAAGCTCCTGTAGAAGTGGCGGTCGAGGCTCCTGTTGTTGAAGAAACTCCTGCGCCGGAAGAACCGGTTGTTAAACCTCCCGTGGAAGCTCCTGTAGAAGCGGCGGTCGAGGCTCCTGTTGTTGAAGAAACTCCTATACCGGAAGAGCCGGTGGCAGAAGAACCTCCCGCGGAGGCTCCTGTAGTTGAAGAAATTCCCGTTGCGGAACCTCCCCCTGCAGAGGAAGTAAAAGCAGAAGAGGAACCTCAGCATTTTGACAGCAGTTTGGTTGATGAGAAGTCGATATCTTTTACTATCGGACAAATGATCACCAACTCCATAGAACAGCAGATCCAATCCGCTTTGACCAAGATCGACTTCAACGGCATTGTTCAGGATATGGTCCAGAAGGCCGTTGCTATCCAGATAGAGGAGGCTATGGTCTCCAAGGACCTTGACCCGGTTATTGAAAGAAAAGTCAAGGAAGAGGTTGAGAAGCACGGCGGCGCAGGTGTTGAAAACCAGATGAAATTATTCGCCGAAGAAAAGGTCAAAGAACTTATCGATAGGGAAGGAAGAAAGATCATACAGGAAAAGATGGATGCAGATGTACAGGAAATAGTGAAGACCAAGATGGCGGAGATGTTCAAAAATCTTGGCAGTATGTTCACTCCCGGCGGATAAGGAACAAGTCCCGCTTAACAGTTCTTTGATGGTTTTAGAGGGGTTTTCCGATTGAGAAATAGAACGACAAGTATTTATTACCTTCTTAAAGTAAAAAGAGATCACATCGGCCGCCTTTCAGGAATACTGGAAGGGCTTGACGGTATCGGCTATTCGAGAACAATAGATCCGGAAAAGGGAACGGTGGAGATCTCCGCTCCCATATCTCAAAAAAATAATTTAGACGATTTTCTATCGGATCTGCCCAATTGGGTGATATTTAAATTTATCCGTTCCTGGGAGGGAGATTAGTATGAGAAGATTTTACAATGAAAGACCCTATTGCGATCAATGTCAAGTGGAAGCAGTGCTTGATAAATCCCGTCGCCCCGCAAAGGTAGGCTTTGGAGCTGATCTTAAGATAAGAATACCTTACGTATGCCCAGAACACGGTGAGAAATATCTGGCAGAATGGTATTATGACAGAATGCCGGTGGAAGAGCGCGATTTTCTGGAGAAGTATGGCAAATAAATCTATAGTGTACTGTTCCATAAATATAAATACCATAACAATGGCTGATGCTATTTTATTCCGTATTCAAGGCGCGAGGAACGCCGCATACCCACAGTGGTATGTAAGTAACGAGAAACGCAGAAGACAGAAAAAGAGCTTCAGCCCGAAGGGAATATTATCTTTGGTCAATCTCTTCCTCTCTCTTCGCTCACGGACCACAGAGGGTACGCAGCGCTTATTGTTCGTTGGAATTGACTCAAATCTAAACATTCCATTGTCATGGTATTTATGGAACAGTACACCTAGTGCTCTGATTTATAAAGACGGTAACAATGGCTGGCGTGGAGAAGATTGTTCAAAAGTTGAAATGTTCAAAAGTTCAAGGTTATGCTTTGCAGTGGACCCAGGAACAAGTGGACCCAGTGGAACAGGGGGAATTGAACAATGAATAATTGTGAAACTGAAGAAACATATCTGTCATTCCCAACTCGATTGGGAATCCATCCTTCCCCACCTACAAACTTATCACCCTATCAACTTAACGCTCATTTCTCAACCTGTGCCTTGTCACTTGTGCACTTGTGCCCCTATCATATATTGTCATCGTAATTATGAAACAGAACACTAAAAAATATCTTCTGGCCATCATCACCTTGATCCCCATTGCGTTGCTGATGTTCTTTCTCTTTTTAAATGTGGAGCGGAAGTATATTGATTGGGAAAGGCCCGCCGGAAAATTATATAAAACGGATTCATACTTCGTAATAAGGACGGTCAGCCGAGATCTTTCGGGGTTCATTATGATGGGGACCACATCCTCGCTATACGCAAATGAAACAACGATCCGGTCACTTCCAGTGTTATATCAGATGAATTATTTTCTCAATAATCGAAAGCAGAAACTCCTTTCAGTTGATGCCCTGAAGGATATTGATATGGTTCCTTCCGAGCTTATTTACGATCTGTTCTCCGTCAACCGCTCTGAAGCGTGGCGGGAGTTTGAGGGGATCTTTCCGGTTTCGGACGGATTTTTCCAGATCTCCGCTCCGGCTTATTCTCTGAATAGGAGTCGGGCAGTGGTCACCTTGACACTTACCACCTGTAAATTTACAAAGGGTATGTTCTATTGCCTGCAAAAACGGGATGGTAATTGGTTTATAGAATCAAAGAGTGATATCTGGTGGGTATGCTTCGAAGTACCGAAGTGACATGCTTCGCAGAGCACAAGCGCACAAGTGACAAGTGCACAAGAAAGTGTGAAGTGTGAAGTGGGAAAAGATAGGATGAAATAAAACTGGATCCCACGGTCACAAGTTCCCTCTGGATGACATTCTCCTCTTCTTCATTTTCCTTCCCGTATCCGCTCAACGGGAGCCCGGCAGCGCCGGGCGACCAACCCAAAAGAGTTTTGAA
>JAGLWT010000080.1 GCA_023133295.1 bacterium
GGCTGAAGCTCTTTTTCTGTCTTCTGCGTTTCTCGTTGCTTACATACCGCTGTGGGTATGCGGCGTTCCTCGTGCCTCGAATACGGAACAAAATAGCATCAGCCATTGTTACCGCCTTTATGAATCAGATCACTGTAAGGGTCCGCAAGCAGATGGGAGGAGGGATGCGTCAATCAGGCATCTTGGCGGCTGCGGGCTTGATCTCTTTAGAAAAGATGATCTCGCGGCTTGGTGAGGATCATGAAATGGCTCGGAAGTTCGGTGAATTCATCGCTTCTCTGGGTGAGCCCTTCAGATTGACCCCTGCCGAGGTACACAGCAATATGGTTTACTTCTATGTCCCGGATAATATGAAATTAATAGCTTTCCTGGAAGAAAGGGGAGTTCTGATCATCCCGCATTGGGACAGGATCAGAGTGACATTCCATAATGACATTGACCCGGATGACCTTGAAAGATTGTTTGAAGGGATAAATGAATATAGGCAGGCGCATCTTGTTTAAAAAAGCTGCTTTTGTCTTAATTGCCTTTCTCATTGTATCATCCCCGGTGCCGGCAGACGGTTGGGACCTTCCTGAAGTTGTCTTAGCCGACACGAATATAGAAAGATTAGAGACAGCTCTGGTCAATATCAAAAGCGCCAGGATCTACTTCACTCCCGCCTCTTTGCTCAGGGTTGTTTCCGATATTAGTTTCTTTGTCGAGTGAGAAGGTGCCGCTGCCGATCTGTACCTCTTGATGTATTACATATCTTTCAAAAAGCAGAGAAAAGCCCTGAAGATCCTGAAGCGCAGCTCGGATGAATTTAAGAGCAGCTATCTCTACCGATCTCTTAAATTGCGTTATCTTCTGACCTTTGTTACAAGGAAAGAGGTATTCAAATTTCTCGATGATCTGGATGGATACGAAAGTCCCGCGTTTTTTCAGGATATGTTCAAGGTATTGTGCTTTTACGGTGATAAGAAAGCGGCTCTTCAATTTTTGAAAAAGGTGAATTCTGAAGATTTCGAAGTTCTTTTCTGGAAGGATTTCTTTGGAATACTGAACAATGATGTTGTCGGCCTGTTTCGCGAAGATACCGGAATTCAGAAGGCGGGCCCGGCTGATGTCCTCAAGTATATGCAAGCAGGGATAATTAATAAGAAGATCATCTCGGAACATCTAAAAGAAAGCAGCAGATATTACAGGCCCTGATAATTCCTTTTAAGATACTCCATAAATGCTGACCTGATCATGGAGTTCAATTCTTCATTCCTTTTTTGAGCAATTATACCAGCCTTTTCCCGCTGTCCGTTATAATACCTTTTAAAAGTGATCAAATAGTAAAAAAAATCCGTGAAATTCTGATCAATGAGCAATGATCCCCAGATGTAGAAAATAGTTCCATTGAGCAAAAGCGCCTTGGCGGCGTTCTTGTGGTCTCCTGCCCGTAATTGCCCTGATCCGGGAAGGATAGTGGACATGAATGTGGCTTTGGATGGGGATATTTTTGATCTGCTTAATTTCATCACTTCCCCTGAAAGAGCTTTGATCCCGGCTCTTTTTTCCGCGCTCGCCGCGGTTTCCAATGCCTCTTTTTCCCTGTTGGTGGAAATAAGGATCAATATACGCATGACATTGATCATTTCGCAATGTCTTTCAACGGTTTCATTTGATAAGCGCTCAATGACAAGTTCCGCAGCGACATAATTGCCGGCAAGAAGGTGATTCGAGCCTATCATCAGCCGTATCTCTTCCCTTTGAGTCCGCTCATTTTCCAGGAACATGGCTCTTTCAAGATAGGTATTACTGTCTTGAAATTTTCCTAATTCTCTGAGAATTTCTCCCGCTCTAAGGAAATTGCCCGGATTCTCCTGATCCATCATCGTCGCTCTTAAATACTCTGTGACTGCCTGTTCCAAAGCTCCTGCTTTATACAGTCTTTCTGCTGTTTGTGCAGGTGATTGAGCAGCACTCAGAATAAGAGAAATGCTAAAAATTAATACTGATAGAAAGTTGAATTTCATTTTCCATTGTCCTGAGAAAATCCCGGGTGCGGATCTTGGCGGCAACTACGGAGCCATAGATATTTCCCACATAAAAATATAGATCCATCGCAGCCCATAACCATGGTTCGATGCTGTTTATACCTTGTTTGTCAAAGGAATAATAGACCTTATACGCCATCAGGGAAATATAGATCATGGAGAACAAGCCGTCAGCAAGCCTTCCCGCGTAAATGCGCCCCAAACCCGGGACAAGAGTAGAGAGCAGTCCGGCGGTAAGCGGGCTTTTGGTCTTAAATTGAAGTCTTTTTTGGAATAATTTCATTAACGCCTTCTGATTTCGGGTAGGTGTACTTCCCTCAATATACGACAGACTGTTTCTGAAGCCCTCCATATTATCTAAGATGAGATGCCCCGCGAGTATCATTTCCAATTGGAAATCGGTTTCTGCCGTCATTGAGCTGAGGCGGGAATAATTCTTGCTTTTAAAAAGGCCGTAGGCCAGGGAATCCTTGAATCCAAGCTGATTCTTCTCGATAAGCTCAACTGCAGCGCCGTATTTTCTAAGTTTGAAATAACTTTTTACTACCTGAGGGTAGATCTCTTTTCCGGATTCGGGATGGATCAATGCGGTCCGGAGGCCTTCGGAAACACATCTCTCGAATTCGTTCAATTCATAGAGGTAGTTTACGAAGTTAAGCATATTGTCCTTTGAATAGGGGTCTTTTTGTTCAGTACTTCCAAAAGCAAAAGAAGTAAGGATCAGCAAAACGAAGATCAGGGATTTTTTTGCCATAGCGCATTATACTCCGGGGGGTCAAATATCTTTCCGTCGGGAAGAATATCAGGATAATAGTAGGAGCCGAATCCATTGCACCGCAGTACTCTGTCTGAGGACATGAGGCCCCCTTGAAAAGCTCCATATTCATTGATCGCCCAATCCGCGTACAAGGAGCAATGGGGATGGAACATGCATACTGTCAGATCCTGGGATGAAATGAAGGTCTGATATAATCGTATCAGATTCCTTCCGAGAAAAACAAGTTCATTGAAAGTGAATAAGCGGTTAAAAACGGGCTTCTGATATTCAAAACTCTCCTTCTGTTTGAAAGAATAATTGTTCAGAAGGAAGTTGATATTATCTGTGTCATCTGAAAAGCTTGGCGAAGGTATTAATAGAAATATGAGTGCGAATAGGAGAATGAGAGATTTACCAGTCAATCTCTTCCACCTCGGCACCTTCGGGCAGAGAGAATTCCTTTACCCTTTTCGGGATCATTGCGTTAACGATAATGGAATCCATGGTCATTTTTTCGCTGGTTACGACATTCCCTTTAGCATCATATTTGATGGTATTGATGAAATGAGGTAATTTGAGATTTCCTGTCTCTTTGTAATCAGAGATAGCGGTCTCGGAGACGAGGCGCCTGCCTTTTGCGAAGACCCTGATGCTTGTGACAAGGCCGTCTCCGTCTATTTCAACTTCATATGATTCCAGTTCTTTGCGCAGCATCTCATTTTCGGGAACGAAAACGAAAACCTTTCCATGCTTCTTTTTCTCTGTTCTCTCAAGCTTGAATCCCAATTGTGTCAAACCGAGATCATCTTCGACCGTCATGAGAAGTACAGCGAATAAAGGAAATGTCTGTGTGATCCTGGAGCGGAATAAAAAGGCCTTTTTTGAGGCGGGGTAGTATATTGAAAGGGTATTTTCCGAGAAGAACATCTTCTGTTGAATAGGTGCGGTAACTTCTAAAAGGATTTTGTAGTCGAAATAGAAAAGACGGCCTTCGGAGACGGTGGATTCCTTGGGCGTGGTCACTTCAATATTGACCACGGCTACCAGTTTATTTATCCGGTCTCCGAAGGCTAACGCTGATACGATGAGTATCAGTGCTGCGAGAAGTATCTTTTTCAAAGATCAGTAATAATAAAGATCGTCTGTTACTTCAGCAAAAAGGATGATAACAAAGAGGTAATAAAGGCTGATGAGCAGTCCTTCAGCAAGACAGCCGTAAAGCGCGTATTTTGTCTGAATGCTCTTTCCTGTATTTTTGTAGTTCTCGGTGAAGATCGCCGCGTAATTGGCATCTTTACCCATAAGCATGGTCGCGGGAGGAGACGGCTCGATCAAATATGCGGCACCGACACCCAGGAGACCGAAAAGACATCCGGCGCCCCACCACATCATCTTGTTTACATGAGTCGCCGCGGCAATTGCAGAAGCCGTGATCGGGTCACCACCGGAAGAGTAGGACTGCTGCTGTTGTGGCTGACCACCCATAATAATGACGTTCTGCTCGGCACTCATAAAAGTTCCCGAGAATGCAACGGCAAGTAAAATCAGCATAAAAAATGCTTTTTTCATAAGAAACCTCCAAAAATTTAATACTTTACTTCGTTGATTGTACAGAAAATCCTGAAATAAGTCAAGATTCACGGTCCGTTGATTATTACACCCGCTGAAGTATTTAAATGAGTTTGGAAAAAGGTGTCTTAAAATACAATATTAAGGGGAAAAATACTTGAAAAATGAGAGGAAATATAGTAAAATCAAGAATAGGAAAACTTATGGATTATAAACTACTGGAGAACATCCCACTTTTCAAAGGATTAACCAAGGATGAGATGGAAAGGGTTCTTCAACTTGCATTCGTAAAAGATTATAAGAACGCACTGACTCTGTTCTTTGAAGGAATGCAGGGGGGGATCATGTATGTAATTCTTGCGGGCGTCGTTGATCTTTACAAAAAGAGTAAAGATGACGAGGAAAATATCTTTCTGGTATCCATTAGGAAAGGGGATTATTTGGGGGAACTTTCTTTGATCGATGAGGATCAGAGATCTGCAACTGCCAAGATAGCGGAGGATTCCCAACTTTTGGTCATCACTCGTAAATGTTTCAATGACATGATCTACAAGGAACCGGAGATCGCCCTTAAGATTCTTTTGAATATCGTGAAGAAGCTGAGCGAAAGGCTGAAACAGATGAATCAAAAGATGGTTAAACTCGAAGAGCAGAATGACAAAAAATAAGTATAACTACTTCAAGATAGGGGGGAAGGCAAAAAAAGCTATCAAGAAAAAAGCCTCTCCCAAGAAGAAGGCCGTGTTAAAGGAAGAACCTGCCGCGGCTCAGGATGAGGCGGTTGAAAAAGTTGAGCGTATCGCAGAGGGATCTGCTGTTGAGGTATTCGATGCGGAAAACGAAGAGAAGGTGGCTTCTGCCGAGCCGGAAGGCTTTCCCCCGATTGATCACCATTCTGAAGATGCTCCTGTTCTCGAAGATCAGGAGAGCGTCTCGGCGGTCAGAGAGGTTATATCTTTTGCTTTGGGCGAAGGAGAGTATGCCATTGATATCCTTCACATTATTGAGATAGTTATAGTTGATAAGATTAATGCGTTGTCGAATGTTGAAGAATATGTCGAGGGTCTTTTTAATTTGAGAGACGAAATGATCCCTGTGGTGAACCTGGAGATGAAATTGGGCCTGCCCAATGATCCAGGGAAGCACTTTGGTATTGTTTGCTCTCTGGGTGATAAGAAGATATGTATCCTGACCCGCAGGATCATAGAGGTTATTTATCTCAAACAAGTAAGTGTGTTCGACCCTCCCAGACTTATCAGCGGAGTTAACGATTATCTGCATAAAATTTTAAAGTATACCAGAGACGCTACGGAGAGCGTGGTATCCCTGGTGAATTTGCATAATCTCTTCTCAAGCGAAGAGAAACTTGAATTGGAAAAAGCAATAAAAGCCAAATAAGGAGGTTTTGTATGAACGAAGCTGGAAATAAGCTTAAAGTTCTAATTGCCGATGATGCCATCTTTATGAGGACCATGATAAGAGATATCCTTGAAAAGAACGGTTATGAAGTCGTCGGTGAGGCCAGTACTGGAAAAGAGGCGGTTGAAAAGTATCAGCGCCTGCAGCCGGATATGGTCACAATGGACATTGTTATGCCCGGAATGGGGGGGATCGAAGCGGTGAAGGCAATTATGAAGATTGACCCCAATGCGAAGATCCTGATGTGCTCCGCCATGGGTCAGAAAGCACTTGTCATCGAGGCCATTCAGGCCGGTGCCAAGGACTTTGTGGTAAAACCCTTTCAGCCGTCATCTGTAATTGAGGCGATTACCAGAATACTTGAGGGTTAAATATGGGGTATTATCATGAGTTGGGCGAGTTTGAACGGGATATTCTAAAAGAATTGTGCAGCATTGGCACCGGCAATGCCGCTACATCCCTTTCTGAAATACTGGCGCAACCGATCTCCATGCAAGTCCCATCCCTGGATGTGATCTCTCCCGAAGAGATGCCTGATAATCTTGGCGGGCCGGAATTGGAAAAGGTCGTTGTATTTGCCTATTTGACAGGCAAATACCCATCTCGATTTCTCATACTGTTCTCAGTTGAGGAAGCGAAGAGCATCGCGGAGATCTTGATCCGGCAAAAGGTCGAAGGCCTTGACTTAAATGATCATAAACAGGAAATGGTACGCTCTGTCCTTTTGGAGATCGGTAATATCATCATCTCCTCATATGTTTCCGCGATAGGTAATATGATCAATGCGCCTATGATCCAATCCGCTCCGCAGATCAAGTACGATATCCTTGGCAGTATTGTGGATGAATTCTGTATTGAATCAGCTTCGGAATCAAATGAACTGCTGCTTCTTAAGAACGAATTCGTAACTGCCGAGCGTGAGATCCTCTTTGATATCATCTTCATGCCTACCGAGGAGTCCTTTCTTTCTATCATGAAGAAATTGAAAGGGGAGTAATTTGGAAGGAATCAAAGTTAAAGTCGGAATGGGAGATTTCAAGGTAGGCAAGGATAATGATGTCCTTGTTACTTATGGACTCGGTTCCTGCGTGGGAATAACCATTTATGACCCCGATAAGAAATTGGGAGGGATGGCCCATGTTATGCTGCCTTCTTCTTCTATTGCCAAGAGCAGCGCTCTGGTAAAGGAAGGGAAGTATGCCGACACCGCAATAAGGACAATGATCTCAAGTCTTATTTCGGCCGGCGGCGACATAATAAACTTTGAAGCAAAGATCTTTGGTGGAGCGAAGATGTTCTCTTTTGAATCAGAACGGGATTCCATGGATATCGGAAAACGCAATGTAATTGCCGTCAAAGAAGAGCTGGTCAAGCAGCGGATCCCTTTAAAAGCGGAGATCACCGGCGAGGATTACGGCAGGACAATTGAATTAGAATTGAAATCCGGCAAGGTGAAGGTTGTCAGTATCAATAAACCGGTCTTAGTAGTATGACGAAAGTATTAATAGTCGATGATTCAGCCTTAATGAGAAATATCATCAAAGATATCGTTTCTGATATCGATGGTTTCGAGGTTATCGGCCTGGCGAAAAATGGCGCTGAAGCGGTTGAAATGGTGAAGACCCTGTCACCAGACATAGTCACCATGGATATTGAAATGCCTGTGATGGACGGCATCGAATCCGTTCGTGCCATTATGAAGGACAATCCCACCAAGATCGTGATACTCAGCGCATTTGGCGCAGTTGACGCGATGCCTACTTTGAACGCATTGAAATGCGGCGCGGTCGATGTGATCCAGAAGCCGTCCGGAGTGATATCTCCTAATCTGAGAAGCATCAAGCATAAGATCGTTTCAAAACTTCAAGAGATAGCATTGATACCTATTGAGAAAATCCAACGACTGAACAGAGAGCATATTCGAAAGGTGGAGGCATCCAAAGCGGGAATAATGGGTAAATGCATTGTTATCGCGGCTTCTACGGGCGGCCCTAAAGCTCTGGAAAAATTAGTTCCTTCTATTCCATCAGAATTGGGGGCGTACATTTTTCTTGTTCAGCATATGCCGCAGACCTTTACGAAGAGTTTCTCTGAGCGTTTGAACAGAATATCGGAGATCGAGGTAAAAGAAGTTGAAGCCGAAGAACCACTGCTTCCGAATAAGATCTACCTGGGAAAAGGGAATAATCATTTTAAGATAGATGTCAAGGATAAGCGCCTTTTTTCAAGCCTGACCAAAGAACCTCCTTTGTGGGGAGTTAGGCCCGCCGCGGATTACCTTTTTGATTCCGCCGCCCAACTTTTCAAAAAGAACACCCTCGGGATCGTTCTTACCGGTATGGGCCGTGACGGCACACTGGGCTGCAAAGTTATCAAGGATTTCGGAGGAATGGTGGCTGCCCAATCTCGAGCCTCCGCGTTCATTTGGGGTATGCCTGGTGCAGTTATCCAAGAGGGATATGCCGATTATGAAGCCGATCTTAGCGGAATGCCTGATATCATTGAAAAATTTATGAGAAAGTAATGGAAGACAATAAATACCTGGAGATGTTCCTTAGTGAATCCTTTGACTATATGGAGAGCATGAACAATGCTTTGCTGGAGATCGAAAACGGAAATGAAAGAAATGAGAATATAGAATTGATCTTCCGTAATACACATACCTTAAAGGGAATGGCTTCCGCCATGAACTTCATTTCCATATCGGAAGTGTCCCATGCGCTTGAAGATGTATTCAGCCAGATCAAATCGGGAAAACTGGATTTCAGCCTCTCTGATTTTGACCTTTTTTATGCATGGCTGGACGAGCTCAAGGCAATGCTGGATAGCGTTGCAGAAACGGGAAAAGAACCTGAAGGAAGCGGAGATCATGCGACGAAGATCAGGAAATTTCTCTCTGGAACCCTTTCTTCCGAATCGGATGCTGCTGTAACCGTAAGGAAAGAACATGGGATTATTATAAGCTATAGCGACTTTGAGGCGAAGGCCTTCGAGCAATTACTTGATACCGGCAATACAGTCCTCCAATTCACTATTAACATATCGAAAAATGCTGTTATGCCCTCTGTAAGGGTATTTCAAATAACACAGAAATTGTCTGAGCTCGGTACCATAATCAAGACGATCCCCGCCGCCGAAGAACTTGAAGAAAGTGAAGACCTATATGAGTTTGTGGTCTTTTTTACAGGCGATCAGGAACCAAATGAAACATATCAGATCCTGAATTCCATTCGCGAGGTCGATAGCATTTCGATGGAGCCGATAAGCAAGGAGAGCCTTAATTCCGAGCAAACAGCTCCTGAAACTCCGGTTGCCGCTCCTTCAGCCCCCGTTAACAAGAAGAAAAAGAAATCTATAGTTGAACCTACTATTAAGGTGAAGATATCGCATCTTGACGCACTTGTCAACCTAATCGGCGAATTGATCATCAATACGATACGGCTTGATGACATTTCCAAAGATTACAATATCAAACCTCTTAATGACGAGATAAACAACTTTCAAAGGATAACAGCGAATCTTCAGGATAGAATTCTTCTGGCGAGAATGGTACCCGTGGGACATATTTTCAATAAGTATCCTCGCATTGTCAGAGATATTTCCAGAAAATTCAATAAAAAAGTCAATATTACCATTACCGGCAGCGGCATTGAGCTGGACAGGGTTATCCTTGACGAGATAGACGAGCCGCTCATTCATCTTCTCCGAAACGCCGTGGATCATGGTGTTGAAACCCCGAAGGAGAGGAAGAAATTAGGTAAGGCTGAAACCGCGAATATAAACCTCATCGCACGCAGAGAGAAAAACCGTGTAGTTATAGAAGTGAACGATGACGGCAATGGCCTGGATATCAATAAGATACAGAGTAAGGCCCTGAAAATGGGTGTTGTGACGAAAGAGAAACTTTCCACAATGAGCAAATCCGATGTATTTATGCTCATATGCAAACCAGGTTTCTCAACTTCGGATAAGGTTACTGAGTTATCCGGCCGCGGTGTGGGTATGGATGTTGTCAAGAATAAGATCGATTCCCTGAATGGAGTTTTGAAGATCGAATCCGCTAAAGGAAAAGGAACGAACTTTCATATCGTCCTGCCTATGACCCTGGCTATTATTCAGACGCTGATCGTATCGGTACGCGGTGTTAAATTCCTTATCCCGATCTCTAATATCCAAGAGACAATGGAACAGACGAAGGAAAGCATTCAGATCATAAAGGGCAGGGAAGTGATCTTTCTCAGAGATGAGCTGGTCGTCCCTCTGATCCGTATGGATGAAGTGCTTGGATTTGAGAGAAAGGAAAGAGAAGTATTTCCAGTAATATTCGTAGAGCTCGGAGACAAGATCGCCGGACTTGTTTTTGATCAGCTGCATTCCAAGCAGCAGACGGTTATCAAGAATCTTGATTCGATATTGAAGAAAGCAAAACTCTATTCGGGTAAAGGCCTTCTTTCAAATGGAGAGCCCGCTTTGATATTGGATATCGCGGCACTCTTGGAGTAGAAATGAAATTGACTAATATACAGATAGATGCCTTGAAGGAGTTAGGGAATATCGGAGCCGGCCATGCGGCGACCGCTCTGGCAAGCCTGATACATAGAGAGATCACCATAGATATTCCTCAAACAAATATTGTCAATAGAAGCAATCTGCACGCGTCGTTAAAAGATAAAGAATTCTTTGCGGTGGAATTCGTCATCCTGGGAGAGATTCCGGGTAAGAATGTGTTTTTTGTTGAGAAAAGCGAAGGTATCAGTATGGTAAGCAGGCTCATGACAGGCAAGAACGATGTAGTGACACAATTGGACGAGAACGGCATTTCTACGATTAAGGAGATCGGAAATATTCTCACTGCCAATTATCTGGGTGCCATGGGGGATATGATAAACCTTCTCATGATACCGTCTGTACCTACATTTTTTTCAGGGACACTTGAGGATATCTTTATAGATATTTTTGAGACAGAGATCAATATTTCGGAAGAGATCTTCATTATTAAGACCAATCTTTCGGACAAGGCCAGGGAATACACTCCGTATTTCATACTTGCGCCCTTCAATAACGGATTGAAGGTTATTTTAGATAAATTAGGATTGGTGTAATGAAATCTGTTTCCTTTAGATTGGGAGATCAATTATTCGGTTTTGACATAATGAAGGTCAAAGAGATCGTAAAAGAATTCTCATTAAAATCTGTTCCCGGAGTTAATCCGATCATTACGGGTTTTATGAACCTCAGAGGCGAGATCATCACTGTTCTTGACCTGAGAAAACGCTTGTCCATGGATGCTCTTGAAGAAGGCAGCAGCCAGGATGTTATCATAGTTCTTTGGCAGGATGAGAAATATGGACTTGTCATTGATGAAGTTCTGGAGGTCGTGGAATTGTCCGAGGAGGAGATCAACCGCGAAAATAAAAATATTTTCCGTATCGAAGAAGATTTTGTATATGGTTTAGGAAAGGTCAACGACAAACCGATAATGATATTAAGTCTTGAGAAGGTTCTCGAATTCTATGAGTAAGAAAGAATTTTTTAAAAAATTCGCTGCGAAGGTGGATGAAAATTCTCCAGCGTCTTTGAACAATCTGGGAGCTTTTTTCTATTCCAAAGAGCTTTATGCAGAAGCCATCGATTCCTTCAAGAAAGCCCTTGCCCTGGATTCCGAATATACTCTTGCCATAAAGAATTATGCGCAGGCCGTGAAAAAGGCTATCGAAGACGGTTATGACTTTGAAACTGAATCAGAAGATAAAACGGTTTATACCTACGACGATGCCATCGCCCTATATAAAAGGGCAATTTTAAAAAATAAGAAGATGGACGACGCTTATAACTCCTTAGGTGAGATATATTATCACATGGGAATGTATGATAATGCCCTTAAACTATTTAAAAAAGCGTTAAGCATAAATGCCAAGAACGCCCTTGCCCATTATAACCTCTCTTTCCTATACGGAGAAAAGGGTTTCTATGATCAGGCCCAGGAAGAATACAATACCGCAATCGAGATCAATCCGAACTTCGCGGAGACCAAAAGAATAGCGATAGATGAAAAAGCCATGGCAATGTATGAAGAGGATGCCGAGGTATTAAAAAAGAAACGCGATCCTGATAAAGCAAGGGTTGCGAATACGATGGCACAGGTTTTTCTCTCTACTAACCGGATAAGTGAAGCCATTGAAAAATTAAAGGAAGCTGTCGAATTGGACCCTGAATTCTCAGAACCTCATATCAATCTCGGCAAGATCTATATCAAAGAGAAACAATTCACGATGGCGATAGAATACCTTGAAAGAGCTATGCAACTCGAGGACGACAATGAGACATTGTTGAATAATCTTGGTGTTCTATACCATGCCTTAAAACAGCCGGATCCCGCACGGGACTATTTGACCAAGGCGTTGGCGATCAATCCTGACTATCTTGACGCAAAGATCAATCTCGCGAAGGTGGAGTATGAAACGGGTGACCATGATCGCGCGCTTGAGATCTTTGAAGAGGTGGAGGTGAGTGATCCTGGCAATTATTACGCAATAGGTTTCATCGGATATATCTTATACGAGAAAGGTAACCGGGAGAGAGGAAAAAAACTTCTTGAAAAATCGCTTAAGATCAATCCTAATTTTCTGGATGGTATTGATATCTATTCTTCCGTCCTTTTGGAGGAAGGGGAATATAAAAAAGCCATCGAGCAATTGAATTCGATCCTTAAGAAGAACCCGAATAAAAAGGAGATCAGAGTTAAATTGGGTAGAGCCTACAGGATGATCAAGAATTTTGATAAGGCGGAGAAATATCTGAAAGAGGGGTTAAGAATGGAGCCGAAGAATCCCGGTATCTATCTGGAACTCTCTATGCTTAACAGTCAATTGAAAAATTATAATAAGGCCCGGAAACTGCTTCTGGAGGCGATCAGCATCACCCCGGCTAATATTAATTATAAGATGAAACTGGCAAATCTTTATGTCAGGGAAAAAAAAGTGCCTGATGCGATCTCAATATATGAAAAACTCATCAAGGACAAAGTGAAGCAAAAGGAGGTATACATTAACCTCGGCGCACTTTATCAAATGAGCAAGAATGCCAAGGGTGCGATAAAGATGTTTACCAAAGCTATTCAGATCGATCCCAATGACCCCGTTTCACATTATAATCTGGCAAGTGTTTATGCATTTTCGGGATGGTGGGATGAAGCAGCATGGGAGTATCGCCGCACCTTGGAATTGAAAGACGACTTCATTGATGTGAAATTTTATCTGGCGAAGGTATTCTTCAACAAGGCATGGTACAAGGAAGCAAAAGAGCTTTGGGGCGAGTTTATAAAAGAAGGAAAAGATAAGGCGAAGATCAGGGAAGCCCGCTCGGGAATTATCGAGGCCAGTGATTGGATGAAAAAATTGGAAAGTTCAACAGGAAGATGAAATGACATTTCAAGGAAATATAAACACAATACATTTGCCGACAATATTTCAGCTCTTTTTCTTTTCCACGAAGACTGGCATATTGGAGGTCGGCATAGATGAATTCAAGTACAATATATACATTCTCAATGGAAATATATGCAATGTTGAAACAAATTTTCTGAAGACAAGTTTATTAGAACTGTATTTCATTAAGTCCGGCCTCTCTTTGGAAAAGATCAAGGAGCTCTTGTCAAAATCGAAGAAACAGGCAGAGGTACTGAACCTTTTGATCCAGGAGAAAAGCGTTAGCAAGGCCAAATTGGATGAGATGAAAGCGGAGCATATCAAAGAGCTTCTTCTGGATATCATTGGGATCGAATTCGGTAAATTCACTTTCAATGCCATGACCAATCATGAAATGGAGAAGTTTAAGAGATCCGGGATAAAGATCGATATTCAGAAGCTTATCATGGATTCCTTGATGCGTGCCGAGGCGATCGCTACTTATTTCTCTGATTTAAACCTTAGATCCGGAGTGAAAATAGTGAAAGTGCCTACCCCAAAGGGATATCTGGACTATTGTCTCGCGAACGGCATAAAAAAGACTCCCACTCTGATCGGCGCCCTTAATTCGGGGAAGTATTCACTTTTTGAAACATTCAAAGCAATAGAAAAACTTATCAAGGATGGCAATATTGTACTTACGGAAACCGAGACAGCTACGGATGAGCTGAGAAAGGAATTCCCCGAAGAGGTTGAATCCCTCTTAAGTGAAAGCGAGTATTTTAATGAGGGTTATAATTATTTTAAAGAAGGCCTTTATAGCCAGGCATTAAATGAATTTCAAAAGGTGCTTGCTTCGTTTGCCGACAATCCGATCATCTATTTATATATCGCTGTGTGTGACATATATCTTTCCAAGTTGAAAGCTGCGGGCGAGGTTCTCACCAAGGTCTTAAGAATAAGCCCTGAGCATCCATTTGTATACCTTCTTCTGGCAAAGATCTTTTTCCGTTTGAAAAATGATGAGAAGGCTGTCGGCTACCTGAAGCAGGGCCTTAAGCACAATTCGGGTAATGTTCCCTTGCTCTGGGAAATGGCGGGGTACTTCTACAAGGTCAGAGATCTTACAAATGCTACCGGGAAGTACAAAGAGATATTGAAAATACAACCGGACAATGTTCTGACCTATCTGAAACTCGGCGCGATCTATCTCAAGGAGGGTAACACTGCTCAAGCTGTGGAGGCCTGGAAGCATGCTTTAAAACACGACCCGGAGAATAAGATCGCAAAAACGAATTTAGAGAGTATTGGAGAAAAATAATGGCAGATCCTCTAAATGAAGTAAAGATCCACGAAATATTTGACATATTAAAGAAAAAGTTCGATTCAGATTTCACCAGCTATAAGATCAACTGTCTAAGCAGAAGGATCAAAAGAAGAATGATGCTATGCAAATTGGAAGATATCGATGATTATATCAGTCTCATCCGGATCGATGAAAAAGAGGTGAATGTCCTATACAAAACCATTACGATCAATGTAACAAGATTCTTCAGGGACGAGGCCACATACGATTATATTTATGACACAATTCTTCCGGAGATCGCAGATAGACGGCATCTGAATATTTGGTCAGCCGGTTGTGCGAGTGGTGAGGAGCCTTACTCTATCGCCATGCTTCTGCAAAATTACAAGATAACTAAAGGCGCAAATTTCCGATTTACTGTTTTCGCGACAGATATCGATACGCCCTCAGTTGAAATAGCGCAGAAAGGGGTATACACACCAAAATCCCTTTTCAGTGTTACCGGCAGATTTCGTAATGTCTTTAATATGTTCTCTCAAAGGCAGGGTAATTATTACCATATAATTCCGGAGATCCGCGAGAAGGTGGAATTCAAGATACAGAATTTAATAAACTCTTCCTGGGATGTAAAATTTGATCTTATCTTATGCCGAAATGTGTTTATTTATTTTTCCAGAGAGCTTCAGAATCAGATATTGAACACATTCAGAAAGCATATCAGGGATGATGGCCAATTAGTTTTGGGACGGGTTGAAACGATATTTTCGGACGGGAAAACCCTTTTTGATGTCGTTTCGAACAAAAACAAAGTATATAAGAAGAAAAGGAGTACATAATGGCTTTTTTTGACAATGTGGAGAAAACGGGTCAGTCAAGTTCGGCCCCGAAGGCGGATGCTGTTGCTACAGGTGGTTTGAACCTTCCCAAGAATGTTACTCCAAGAGGAAAACTCAGGGGAAAAGAAGTTTATTTTATAGTGGACCCTTCTAAGGCACCGCCTCCTGATGTAGCAAAAGCAAATCTAACTGGCGCTGATCTGAAAACGCTCCTATTTGAAATGGTCGAGTCCCGTGCCAGTGATCTCCATTTAACCGTTGGAATTCCTCCATGCGTCCGCGTTGACGGGGATGTTTACAAGATGTATCAGTATTCCAAATTAACTCCAGATAAGGTCCAATCGCTGGTGTATTCGGTTTTAAAAGATAAACAGAAAAAGGACTTTGAACAGAGCAATGAGCTTGACTTCTCCTTCGGCATTCAGAAACTCTCCCGTTTCAGAGCGAATATTTTTAAACAGCGCGGCGCGATCGCTACCGCGATCAGGCAGATCCCATATACAATTCTTGACTTTGATCAATTGGGTCTTCCGCCCGCAGTCAGAAGTTTCGTTGATGTTCCCAAAGGCCTTGTTCTGGTCACCGGCCCGACAGGTTCGGGGAAATCCACCACACTTGCTTCCATGATAAATTATATCAACAGGAATAAACCTCTTCATATCATCACCATAGAAGATCCGATAGAATACACGCATCAGCATCAGAGATCGATCATCAATCAGCGGCAGATCGGAGAGGATTCCGAAAGCTTCCCCACTGCTCTCAAATACGTATTGAGGGAAGATCCCGATGTTATTATGATCGGTGAGATGAGAGATCTTGAGACCATCGGCGCGGCTATTACGATCGCGGAAACGGGCCACCTTGTTTTTGCGACCCTGCATACGAACAGTACCATTGAATCAATAAACAGAATGATCGATGTTTTCCCGGCGCATCAGCAATCCCAGGTCAGGACTCAGCTCGCTTTTGTTCTCCAGGGGATAATGACGCAGCAGCTCATTCCCCGAATGGGAAGAAGCGGCCGTGCTCTGATCGCTGAGATCCTTGTTCCTACTCCTGCCATCCGTGCGATGATCAGGGAGGATAAGTTGCATCAAGTCTATTCTGCTCTTCAGGTGGGTAAGAAGTATGAGATGCAGACGATGAACGAGGCATTCGCGGTTGCTGTGAAAAAAGGACTGATCTCGAAGAAGGATGCGCTGATCCGTACAATGAATAAGGAAGAGCTGGTCGAACTGTATAAGCATTATGGCATCCATTAACTATTATATGCACATCGGCATCGGCGATGCGAAATATGCCATTGACCCGCTTTATGTGAGTCATATTTATCGCTATCCTTCGAAGATCGTTCCATATCCGGGCGACAAGGATGTATTCATTGAAATGGCTGATATGGAGCACGGGTCTATCCCTGTTGTTAACGCCAAATTACTGGGTCTTTCGGTGGATATCGAAAAGAAGTATCTTTTGGTCCTTGAGGTAAAGGAGAAAAAATTCGGCATCGGCTGCGGCGAGGTATTTGGGATTTATAAGAAGATACAGGAAAATACGGAAATAATAAATCCTGAAGAGATATTGGACCGTTCCTGAACATGGTCAAAGAGCAGGATTATGTCTCGATCCATACTCATACGGACGGTTCTCACAATGATGGGATCATCTCCTGCGATAAGCTTTGTGAAAAGGCATCTCTCCTCGGTCAGCGAGCGGTAGCTCTCACAGATCATAATTCTCTGGCGGCTTTCCCCCGATTCATCACGGCCGCAAATAAACACGATATCAAACCGATCTTAGGTAGTGAATTTTATTTTGTGAAAAATGCGCAACAGAGCATTCAAACCAAGGATAATGAGAGGTTTCACTTAGTGGTCATTGCAAAGAATGATCAGGGCCTGAAGAATTTAATTATGCTGCATAATCAGTCATGGACAAAGAATTATTTCAGGATGCATCCTCGTTCGGTCGAGCGCGGCTTACTGGATGTGGAGCTGCTTTCCCAGTACAGCGAAGGACTGATAATTACTACCGCCTGTTATTATGGCGGAGTTCCTCAATACCTCTTTACGGGTGATACTGACAATGCATTGTCGCTGGCTTCCGAATTGAAAGATCTCTTTGGAGAGGACCTCTATTTTGAAATTGCCGACCACTTCATTCCCGATGAAACAAAGGCGTTCGAACATTTGATCGAGCTTGCGGGGAAGATGGAAGTTAAGGTTGTCGCGGCGCAGGATGCGCATTATCTGAATAAGGAGGATGCCTTTGCGCAGGAACTTCTCATCGGAACCAGATTCGGCTATTATTCGGGTTTTAAATTTCCCAATGATCAATTCTACTTCAAGAGTGCTCAGGAGATGTCCGAAACCGGCCTGAAGGATGAGTACATCATAAACACATCTGAAATTGCGGAGAAGGTAGGGAATTATTCCTGGGATTATTCTACGCCGAAGTCGGAGGAAAAGACCCTCATCAACGGGGCATATTCAAAGACATTGACCTCTCTTGACGCACTTTCACGATTTTCAATGTTCAGAAAGATCCCTTCCGCGATCTTCTATGCCTACAAGAAACTCTTTAAGGAAGGAGATCCTCTTGACACAATACTCACCGAAGATCCTAAAATAAGGAAGTATTTTGAGCAGACCCCTCTCTTAGAGCATACCGTAAGAACACTATCGGGTGTGGAAGTCGGATTATTACCCCGCAGGGAGCTCTTTGCGGCATTCAGCTCGATGCCTCCCGAGAAATTCCCTTTGGAGAGAATGGGTATATTCCTTATTTCACAGTGGGCTTTTGAGAGGGAATGACGGTGAAAATACTGTATTTGTCAAAGCGATTGAAGATTCTTAACAATGTACTATATAAGGAGATAATATGGAATTAAAGACAACATGGACGGGCTCAGGCCTGCAAACGATAGGTTCGAACGGCAGCCAGGGAGTGATCATGGATTCCGGAGATGGGTTAGCTCCCTCTCCCATGCAGATGGTGCTTTTCGGTCTGATCGGCTGTACCGCCATGGATGCCATATCGATCATAAAGAAGAAAAGACAGGAATTAAAAGAGTTTGAAATAGTCCTTACTAAGGTAGAGCGTGCGGATAACCATCCCAAGGTGTATACACGCCTGCATCTGGAATACCATATTGCGGGTGATGTTACCGAGAATTCTGCCAAAAGGGCTGTGATGCTTTCGCAGGACAGTTATTGTTCGGTTAGCGCCATGCTGAAGAGCACCGCAAAGATAACATACTCAATAATATTGAATGATGTGGAGATTTGACCTGCTCCATATAATGTTATATAATTATTACAGTGCTCTGATTCATAAAGACGGTAACAATGGAATGCTCAGATTTGAGTCAATTCCAACGAACAATGACTTCAGTGTTCCTTGCTCCTTTAATACGGAACAAAACAGTATCAGCCATTGGCATCGTATTTATGGATCAGAACACTACTTGGGGCAAAGAAATGCATATAAAAAAAGAGATTAAAAAGTATTGGTTTAATATAAAAGTCCTTGCTGAAAGTAAGATCAGGGAAGAAGACCTTTCCCGGCATTTTATCAAGAGATCTCCTGCTTATTCGTCATTTGTTTATTCTGAACGCCTATTTCCCGCTATTCAGGAGTTGAAAAACCGTAAATCACCAAAAGTATTAGAGTTAGGCGCCGGTCTGGGGATCGACGCAAATCTTTTTGCCAAATATGGCGCCGAAGTATTTGCAGTCGAGATCGAATCAAATCGCCTTCAGATCTTCCGGCAATTAAGAAATCATCTTAATTCAAAAGACCTTCATATAGTGGAAAGAGATGCGCTCTCATGGTTGAGCGAATTGGATAAAAAACAGAAATTTGACTTGATATGGATCACGGAGGCGATCTCGCATATTCACCCTTTGGAAACCTTGTTTAAACTGCTTCGTGATAAACTTAATAATGATGGAGTGGTGATCATCTCTGAATCGAATATTAACAATCCGGTATTCAAGAAATATATTGACAAAGAGCGTCTTGACCGTTATGCGAGAAAGGAATTGGATCCCGATGAACATATGGACGGGGATATTTACCTTACTCCTTCTGAGTATATTGATCCTAAAACAGGAAAGAAGATCTTTCAGGCCAATGAAAGAATGCTTTCTCCCGGGGAATTGAGACGCCTGATGCGTATATACGGCTTTAAACAGAAAAAGACATATTACAGGATGTTCTTGCCGGAAAAAATATTTACATTACTCCCTTTGTCCTGGGTCCTGGAAAAGATACTATCATATATTCCGGCCCTGAGAACGATCGGAGTTCGATATATTTCACTATTTGAGGGGGCATAAGATGGATAGAAGAAAGAAGATAACTTCTCTCTTGGAAAAGAATAAAGCTGTGAATAAACTGTTTCTGAAATCTCTGAGGAGTATGGAGGATGAAAAATTTTATATTGAATCATTGAACATCTTCGTGGATATTGAGACCAAATATAAAGAGGCCTATAAGGACTGGGGCAAGATCCTTGAGTCATACAATCTTATGAAAGGCAAGTTTGATCCCCCCCCGAGTCTGAGCGTTGTGATCCTCCACTACTTCATGGACAATAAGAAGATGATATCGCATCCTTTCATAATGGATTATTTTTCATATAACAACCTTAAAAAAAATGCCATCCACGATTTCTTAACAGGTGTATATAACAGGGCTTTTTTCCATCAGATAATGAGAATTGAGCTTGACAGGGCACACAGGTACAGGACATTTCTGACCCTGGTTCTGGTTGATCTGGACGATTTTAAGCAGATCAATGATACCCAGGGGCACTCCGCGGGAGACGCCGTTTTGCAGCAATTCGCCGACCTGCTGAGAAATGAATTACGAGGCGCGGATTATCTCTTCAGATACGGCGGGGATGAATTTGCGATGTTATTGCCCGAAACAGATATCAACGGGGCGCTTCTTCTTTGTGAACGCCTTACGGTAAGTTCAAGGAACAAGATGAAGATCGGTTTCTCATCAGGGATCTCTTCATATAAGATAGATGCGTTCGGGGAAAAGGAGTTGATCGAACATGCTGACACCGCTCTTTATCAAGCCAAGAGGAACGGAAAGGGTGATGTTGTAACCTTCCTGAAGGAACGCCGCAGATTCTACCGGCTGGGTAAGACCTTTGAGTTCCTTTACAGATTCCAAGGTGTTGGAGATTTCATTATGTCAGACGGCAGGAATTTTTCTGAGACCGGACTTCTCTTCTCCGCTGAACTCCCTATAAATCTGGATCAATTACTGGATATCTCATTCCGCCTGCCCAATCTGGACGAGAGAATATCCGGACATGGAAAGGTTGTCCGTATTGAAAAAATGGGGGATTCTCTCTTTGAGATCGGCATTGATTTCATGGACCTGATACCTGATACGGCAAGAGAAAGCATCAAAGAATTTATCAGCGTGCTCAAATCTGATCATTAAAGTGCTCTGGATCAGAGCACTTGAAACGCAGAAGATATAAAAAGAACATAAGCCCGAAGGGAATATCATCATTGAATTGTCAATGTAAAATTGACAATTGAATAAAGATTATTTAATGGAGTTTTGAGCCTTCTTTTCAT
>JAGLWT010000081.1 GCA_023133295.1 bacterium
CCAAGGGTACGCCGCACTCATTGTTTGTTGAAATTGACTCAAATCTGAACATTCCATTGTTATCGTATTTATGAATCAGAACACCAACATTGCGAAGAGTGTACAATTGTTTCACAATTTTCAACTCTCCGCTTGGAACCTTTACCCGGGACAGTCGTGCCAATAAATTGTCGACGGCATGTCCCTCTTTTCTTGTGTTACGGATGTGGATATTGTTTTCGTTTTCACTTCGCACCTCGTACCTCGCACTTCCTACCTGCTGAGCAAGCTCAGCACTGCTTCACATCTCGAGGATATGCTTCTTCAGCCGATCTATGACTTCGGGGACCGGTAGATCAGTTGAAAATTTATCAAGTACATTGTCGCCCTTGAAGATCACATATTCCGTACTGCTGCCGGTAATTCCGATATCGGCATGACGGGCTTCTCCCGGGCCGTTTACCACACACCCCATTATCGCTACAGAGATCTTCATATTGAGTTCGCCTAATTGCTTCTGAGCTTCCAGCGCTAATTTCTCGACCGGAATCTCCGTTCTTCCGCATGTCGGACACGAGATGAAGCGAATACCCTTGGACCGTAATTCCAAAGCCGAAAGGATCTGCCAGCCCGCGATGACCTCATTCACGGGATCGCCCGTGAGCGAGACCCTCAAGGTCTCACCTATGCCTTCGTAAAGCAGTATGCCGATCCCTACCGCTGATGAAACCGTTCCGGCACCAGGAAGGCCTGCCTCGGTAATGCCGATATGAAGAGGGAACGGATGTTTGGCTCTGAAAAGACGGTTGGCTTCTACACTTATCGGAATAGAGGATGACTTCATTGAGACCACAATATCGTCAAAACCGTTTTTCTCAAGAACCAGCAATTCCCTTTCCGCGGCCGCCAGCAATGCATCCGCCCCGGCACCGGCAAATATTGCCTCGATGTCTTTGGGAAGAGACCCTCCATTCACTCCGATACGAAGCGGAATTCCCTTATCTTTGGCAGCGGCGCAGATTTCAGAAACCTTTTTATCCGATCCGATATTGCCGGGGTTGATCCGAACCTTATCAACACCTGCCTTGATGGATTCAAGTGCAAGGCGATGGTCGAAATGAATATCCGCGACAAGAGGAATATTCGGAAATTGTGATCTCATTTTAGAAAGTGATGCGACCGACTCCATATCGGAAACGGCAAGACGTATTATTTCGGCGCCCGCGCCGATCAGTGCTTTTATCTGATCCGATGTAGCCGCATGATCCGCGGTCAGCGTATTTGTCATGCTCTGAATCCTTGCCGGATGGCCGGAACCCAGGATCAGGCCGCCTATTTTTACTTCATTTACCTTCATCAAAAGAATCTTGTAATATCATTGAAAAGGATAAAGGCGAAGAGAAAAAGGATCAAGCCCCAACCTATATAGCTGAATACTTCCCTCTCCTTTTTATTCATCTTTCTTCTACCGACAGCCTCGAATATAAAGATAATTATCAATCCGCCATCCGTAACTATCAGGGGGAGAAGATTGACCACACAGAGGTTCACGCTTATCAGGGAGATCCATCTTAAGTACTGAGAGAATCCCGCCTTTAAGCTCTTGGAAATGATGTATGCGATCGCCACGGGGCCTCCCAGATTTTTAGCTTGGCCGGGGTCTTTGACTATGCTCCTGAGAGAAACATAGATCAAAGTAAAGTCCATGCCGATCTCTTGAATAGAAGCTCCCAGTCCTTCAAATAATCCGAGACGCTCTATCTTTATCTTGGGTGATATATCAAATGTATAATAAGGCCTGATCTTCCCGGCTTGAGTGATCTTACTTTCTTTCACGGTATCGACCGGTATATTGAAAAGTTCGCCATTGCGGGATACGGTCAACTCTACAGGTTCACCTTCTTCGGCATATTCGAAAATGTCACTGAGGGCCAATACCGGATCTCCCGCGACTTCAATAATACGGTCATTCTCACGGAGTCCGGATTTGTAGGCATTACTCGATTTTTTCAACTTACCGATTATCGGTTCTCCGGCAAATTGAATTCCCAATTCATAGTATTCGGTATCTAATTGGCTCATCTTCTTTCTGGAAGCTGTGATAACGGTAAATACCTCAGTCTCCCTGCGGATCTTGAGCGTTATGGTATCACCTGCAAGGGAGTAGATCTTATGAGCTGTCCATTGGTCATTCACAGCCGTTTCTCCGTTCACCTCAAGTATGCGGTCTCCCCTCATCAGACCGATCTCCATTGCCGGCGTGCCCTCGCCGATCTTCGCGAGGATAACATTTTCCGTCGGAACCAGGGTTTGGAAGCCGAAAACGGAAAAGGCAAGAGGGAGGAGCAGCATAGCAAGAACAACATTGAAAAGCGGACCGGCAAGTGCCACGAGTATCTTCTCATGGGGCTTTCTGGAAAGGAATTCATCGGGAGAGCCGGTAAGCTCACTGTCCGGGTCCTCACCTTTCATCTTGATATATCCCCCCAGAGGGATAGCGGACAACTTGTATAGCGTATTGCCCTTCTTTTTCTTAAAAAGGGCCGGACCAAAACCAATTGAAAATTCTTCCACTTCTATTCCGAAGGCGCGGGCAGCAACAAAATGCCCCAGTTCGTGTATAAGTATCATGGCAGCGATGCCTAATATTATCGCAATTGCAGCTATCATAACTTTCCTCCAAGATAATCTGAAATAATTGAATCCACACTCTGCCTGATACGGATCAGGTCATTGAGTTCAAATTCATCATCATCAATGAAACGTTCGGCAACATAATTGTTCAATTCAAATATCCGCGAGAACTGTATCTTCTTTTGCAGGAAGAGGTTTACGGCGCATTGATTTGAGTATATGAGCGCAGGGCCGCGTCGGCCGCCCTTTTTCAATGTGGAAATAAAAAGATGGAAATTGGGATAAAGGTCATAATTGACCGGCTGAAATTCCAGTGTTCTGTGAAATTTATATTCCTTTTCTATTTTTTCTCTATCCGGAAAATTAAGGGCATATCTGATGGGGAATGCCATGTCAGTTGGACTGTAGTGCATCAGCACATTTCCATCAATGGTACGGACCATTCCATGTACCGCCGATTGCGGATGAAATAATACTTCGATACGCGACAGAGGCAATTCGAAAAGGATATGTGCTTCCATGACCTCATATGCCTTATTCACCATGGTCGAAGAATCAACCGTTATGACCGCGC
This sequence comes from bacterium, assembly GCA_023133295.1. Classification (GTDB taxonomy): domain Bacteria; phylum AUK180; class AUK180; order AUK180; family AUK180; genus JAGLWT01. The sequence continues at coordinate 3,188 of JAGLWT010000081.1, forward strand.
CCATGTCCCAATTCGGATGATCCAATATCATCTCAGGGGAAGGCTCTTTCCGTAAAGGGCGATTCTTCAATATCCCTCCGGATGCGGTTATAAATACCTTGTCGATCTCGGCTTTCTTAAGATTTTCATGGATCTGAAACAAGGCGGAGTGCTCACTATCCACGGGAATTATTTTTGTCAGATAATCCTTATCGGCTCTCTTCATTAGCTTATGCCCCACTATCAAGGATTCTTTATTCGCCAAGGCGAGTTTAACTCCTGCCTTCAGGGCATACAGTGAATATTCCAGGCCTGAAAGGCCGGAAATGCCATTAATGAAAAGATCACAATCCTCGAATATCCGGGAGATCTCTTCTTTGCCTATCTGAATCCCATTATCAGGAGCATCGGAAAGTTCTTCTCCGAATACGAAATATTTCGGTTGGATATGTGAAAGCTGCAGTTTAAAAAGGTCGCGTCTGGAATGGGCGATGAGGCCGGTAATAGAATACTCGTCATGGTACTCTTCAATGATCGCAAGCGTCTTTGTCCCAATGGTCCCTGTGGAACCTCCGATAACGATACGCTTTTTCATAGGCCAAATATTATATACACCAAAGGAAAAGTGAAATAGATGGAGTCGAGACGGTCCAGAAGTCCTCCGTGCCCGCCAAGAAGACCGGAAAAGTCTTTAATCTTGATATAGCGTTTGAAAAAGGAGATATAGAGATCGCCCAATTGAGATATAATGCCGATGGCCATTGCAAAAACGCTCCAATACAAAGAAGCTCTGATGCCGTAAAATATCAAACTCCAGAGGACACCGAAGATCAGATTGCAGAGCAGCCCGCCAAGAACTCCCTCCAGTGTCTTTTTGGGAGAAAGTTCTCCAAATATCTTTCTCTTTCCGAGAAATGCTCCGGTAAAATAGGCACAGTTATCATATATCCAGCAAGAAAAAAGGATAAAAAACGCGGGTACCAAACCCATTTGAGATCTTGCCTCAAAAGCAAAACGTGATCCGCAAGCGATGAAGAAAAATAGCACTGCGAACACTCCGATCCTCGCTAATATCCTGGCCGTAGCCTTCATGCCGTAATAGATCAGAAAGGGCGAAAAGAAAAAGACAGCGATAAGTATTCTAAAGAACTGCTGTTCTCCCTGAATAAAGTTCAAGTAGGCGATAAGCGGAATAAACAGCAGAGCAAAACGCTTCAGTTTTAATTGAGTGAGTACCTCGAACAGGCATACCCCGGCAGCCAGTGTAAGGGCGATCTTCAGATAAATGCCGCCGTAATAAAAAAGTACAAGGGAGGAGGCAACATAAATGGTGCCTGCAAAGAGCCTGGAACGAATATTCTCAAGCGCCGCCATATCGTCTGTCCCGTTTTTTATAGTCCTCCAGAATGCCCAGAAATTCCTCTTCCTGAAAATCCGGCCAGAGGGTCTTTGTAAAAAAGAATTCTGAATAGGCGCATTGGAATAAAAGAAAATTTGAGATACGCAATTCACCGCTGGTCCTGATCAAAAGATCAGGGTCAGGCATGTCAAAGGTGAACATCCGTTTTTCAAATCCCTTCTCCGTAACCCTTTTTACGCCATCTTTAATAAGAAGATTGGCCGCGTTCACTATTTCCCTTCTCCCTGAGTAATTCAGGGCTAAGGTAAGCCGCATCGAATCACAATGCTCCGTTCTCCGGGCGGTTTCCTTAAGTATTTTTCTTGTCCTGCCGGGAAGCTTGCCCCATTCTCCGATGACATGGAATTGGATATCCTCGTCGATCATGGTGTTCATTTCGCTTTTACAATAATCTTCAAGCAATTTGAACAAGCCGTTCACTTCCACGGAAGGACGTTTCCAATTCTCATAGGAAAAGGCGTAGAGTGTCAAGTATTTTATCCCCACTTGGCGGGCGGAAGTAACAATATTCTTTACCGCAACCGCTCCCTGCCGATGCCCCTCCAGTTTATTTTTCCCGCGGGCTTTGGCCCAACGGCCATTACCATCCATGATTATCGCTATATGTAGGGGAAGTTTATCTGATCGAGAACTCATATTTCCATTATTTCCGATTCTTTCATCTTCAAGATCTCATCTACCTTTTTAACATAATCAGATGTAATGCTGTCGATCTCATCGATCCCTTTCTTTCTCTCGTCTTCTGTCAGTTCTTTGTCCTTTTCCATCGCTTTAATAAGGTCTATCGTATCATGGCGCACACTTCTGAGCCCTACTTTGAATTTTTCTCCGGTACCCTTGGCGGATTTCAAGCTATCCTTTCTTGTTTCCTCGGAAAGAGGCGGGAAAGGTAATCTGACAACAACGCCGTCATTCTGAGGGGTAACCCCGATATTGGCCTCTTGTATCGCTTTTTCAATATCATTAATAATGCTTTTGTCCCATGGCTGTATAAGGATCATTCTCGGCTCCGGAAGCTGAACGCCGGCAACCTGCTTGAGCGGTGTGATCTGTCCGTAATAATTGATCCTGATAGAATCCAGTACCGTGGGATTGGCCCGTCCGGTCCGTATCTTGGAAAGTTCACTCTTCAATGCCTCGATAACTTTATCCATATCCGAACGTGTACCGTCATAGATCTCTTTTAACATATTAATCCTCCCATTTGACAAAGGTCCCGATCTGATTATTATAAGCCTTCTTTGTATTTCCTTTTTCGAAAAAATTGTAAACCACCAGTTTTGTTTTGCCGGTTTGTGCCAGATAAAATGCGGTTGGATCAAATATTACTCCGACATCCAGATCGCCGCCGTCGCGAATAATGATCTCTTTTTGTAAAAGAGCATCCTTGAATTTATTGGGGTCTTTATCGTATATCCCGTCAACGGTGCTTCCTTTTAATATGAGTGGTATTTCCAGCTCAACCGCCCGCAGGGCGGCGAGAGAGTCCGTAGAAAAGTAGGGATTTGCAGTGCCGCCGCCAAAAACAGGAACTATTCCTTCTTCCATAGCGGCAAGAACATTCTCGGTTCGATAAAGATCGACAAATCTACCAATTTCAATAGAGGAAAATGGCTTCGATCTGATGGAGTGTGAGTTCAGAAAATCGGATACGGCAATAGAATTCATTACAGTAGCGAGCATTCCCATACGGTCTCCGTTGACCCTTGTAAAAACGCCTTTTCTTCCTCTGTAGATATTCCCGCCGCCGAGGATAAGCGCGGGCCTTATTCCCATTTTCAAAATATCTTCCAATTCAGTTTTCAGGAATTCCAGGCCGGACGCAGAATATGCGGACCCCCCAGAGCTGAGGGCCTCTCCGCTTATTTTTAGAATAACAGAATCGGCGTTCATTGTATTTCCTATTTAATCTCGAACATTACAAATTGTGAGATCTTGATATTTTCGCCAAATTTGGCGATATGCTCCTTGAGAAAATCACTTATACTCTTCTTATCATCACGGAAATAGGATTGGTCCATAAGGCATATCTGCGAATAGAGCTTCTTTAATTTACCTTCAACGATCTTTTCCACAACATCAGCGGATTTACCCTCGATCTGACTGGTGAAGATATCTTTCTCATTATTGATAAATTCTTCGTCCAGGTCTTCGCGGGAAACAAATTTGGGCTCGATAGCTGCGATGTGAAGCGCTATTTCGTCGGCAAATTTCTGAAACTCTTCGGTTCTGGAAACAAAGTCGGTTTCGCAAAGGACCTCGACGAGAACTCCCATTCTCTTATTGAAATGTATATACGACGCTACCACGCCTTCTTTTGTGTCCCTGTCAGACTTCTTCTCGGCCTTGGCAATGCCCTTTTTCCTGAGGATATTTACAGCTTCATCCATATCATGTTCTGCGGCTTCAAGCGCCTTTTTACAATCCATGATACCCGCTGAGGTCATTTTCCTGAGTTTCCTGATCTTATCCTGTAATTCACTCATCCCTTACTCCTCATTCCCTTTGTTCTTATCTTCGGAAGATTCTTCCGGCTTATCCTCTACTGGAGTTTCCGTCTTCTCTTCTGTCTTTTCTTCTGTCTTTTCTTCTGTCTTTTCTTCTGTCTTTTCTTCTGTCTTTTGCTCTACTGTCTCTTCGGGAGCGGATTCTGTAATTTCTTCAGCCTTATCTTCAACCTTTTCAACGGTTTTTTCTACGGGTTTAGGCTCTTCTTTCTCTTTGTCTTCTGTTTCGTCTTCGTAAACGATCTCTATCTGATCGGCTGTTTCGGTGACCGTTTTGCCCGGAGTCTCGCTTACGCTTTTTTTCACGGCTTCTTCAGGGATCACGGTTTCTTCTTCTATCTCTACTACTGAATCGGCAACATTGTCATCCGCGGATTTCTTCTTATAGGATTCGAGGCCTTCAAGATATGCTTCACCAACTGCGGAAACTATGAATTCGATCGACTTGATAGAGTCATCATTTCCGGGGATTCTGTGCGCTACCAGCGTCGGGTCAACATTCGTATCCACTATTGCCATAATGGGTAATTCTATTTTTCTCGACTCTTTCACCGCCAGGGTTTCCTTGGAGATATCGATCACAAATACCATATCGGGAAGATCCTTCATACCCTTCAAACCTAAAAGGTTCTTCTGAAGTTTCTCCAGCTCACGGCTCATGATAACCTTTTCTTTTTTTGTATAGACCCTATCATCGCCTGATTGTGAATCTCCGAGGATCTTATCCAGTTTTTCCATATGGTGAAGGCGTTTCGAGATAGTCTGAAAATTGGTCAGTACACCCGCGAGCCACCTTCTGTCTATGTAATTACATCCCGTTTTCAATGCCCATTCCTTCACGATAGGAGCTGCCTGTTTTTTGGTTCCTACCCAGAGAATCTTTTTGCCTTCACGTCCATATTTATGTGCAACTTTCATTGCAATTTCCAAATATTCCTTGGTCTTCTCAAGATCGATAAAATAAATACCGAACTGTTTCTTGAAGATATACGGCTTCGCCTTCGGGTTCCACTTGAAGGTTCTGTGGCCGAAATAGATCTTGGCCTGTTTTAAATCTTCTATTTTGATCTTTCTCATAATTACGGGTCCTTTCCTATCTCTTGGAGAACTGGAACCTGGCTCTGGCGCCGCGCTGTCCGGGTTTCTTTCTCTCTACCATTCTGGGGTCCCTTGTGAGAAGGTCATACTTTTTCAGTATCTCTTTGAATTTCTCATTATAAGAAACCAAAGCCCTGGCAATTCCAAGACGAATGGCATCAGCCTGACCTGTAATACCGCCGCCTTTAACATTAATATAGAAATCAAAGCGCCTCTCAGAATTGGTGACCTTCAATGGCCCTAAGATGATCTGTTGATGGTCCATTCTGGGAAATCTTATATCATACTTCTTCTTATTCACAAGGATCTCGCCTTTGCCCTGTGCCATAAAAACACGGGCTACCGAGGTCTTTCTTCTACCGGTTGCATATCCGACCCATTTTGCCATTTAATCCTCCGATTATAACTCTATTTTTTCAGGTTGCTGGGCAGTGTGAGAATATTCCGCACCGGCAAAAACCTTTACTCTTTTCATCATTCTTTTCCTAAGTTTGTTCTTAGGAAGCATTCCTTTTACCGCGAGATGTATGATCCTTTCAGGAGCACGCGCCAGAAGGTGTTTGAACGGTTCTTCCTTCAAATGGCCATAATAACCTGAATTGGTCCTGTAGATCTTGTCATTCATCTTGTTTCCGGTGACCTTGATCTTCTCAGCGTTGATGACGATCACAAAATCGCCGCCGTCAACATGCGGGGTGTAGGTAACTTTATCTCTTCCAGATACTCTTTTTGCTATTGCAACGGCCAATCTTCCAAGGATCTGGTCCTGGGCGTCTATTACCCACCATTTCCTTGTGACTTCAGCCGGTTTCTGCATGAAAGTGCTCATTTTTCCTCCCTGGCAAATTCCAAAAAATATAGTTTCACGGGGCTATATCTTATCAATTGCAGTCCTGAATGCCTTCAGGGCTGTATTGCATTCTTCTTTCGAAACATTCAACGGGGGTCTCAGCCTGATGGAATTGTAGCCGCATGGCAGCACAAGAACGCCCTGCTGCTTGATCGAATCAATAGCGGCGGCGCGTTTTTCTCCATTCTCGAGATCAAAGGCTATCATCATTCCTTTTCCCCTTACATTGCTTATCTTACCATTATTGTCATCTTTGATCTTTTCAAGTTCTTCAACCAGATAGCTGCCCATAACGGCCGCATTCTGTACAAGACCTTCCTTCTCAATGATCTCTACATATTTCTGGGCTCTTATCATGTCAATAAGATTTCCGCCCCAGGTAGAATTGAGCCGGGAAGATTCCTGGAAGACATTCTTTTCCACTTCAAGCACTCGGTCAGAGGCCATAATACCGCAGACCTGTGATTTTTTACCGAATGCGATGACGTCGGCTTTGACATCGTAATGCTGATGAGCCCACCATTTCCCGGTAAGTCCCATTCCTGATTGGATCTCGTCAAAGATCAAAAGGATGTCGTTCTTTCTCGTTATATTCCAAAGTTCCTGTATAAATTCCTTTCTGAAATGATTGTCACCGCCCTCGCCCTGTATCGGTTCAACAAGTATAGCCGCGATATCCAGCCCATTACGATCAATATGCTCTGTGATCTGTCTGATACTTTCCTTTTCCGCCTCTTGTACCTTCGCAAGGTTTTCGCCCTCTAAGGGGAATATGGCCTTGGGATTCAAGACCCTGGGCCAATCAAAACGATCGAAGTACATATACTTTCTGGGGTCGGCTGTATTGGTAACTGTGAGCGTATAGCCCGTTCTGCCGTGAAAAGCTTCCTCGAAATGCAGTATTTTTGTTCCCCTTTCTCCTGCGCCTGCCGCCATATTTTTTCTGACCTTCCAGTCCATCGCTGTCTTGAGCGCATTCTCAACCGCGAGGCCGCCGCCGGAAACAAAGAAAAGGTGGGGAAGATAATCCACACCGGCTATACGGGCAAATGCCTCGACAAACTCAGCCATCTCCACGGTGTACAGATCGGAGTTGGAAGGTTTATTAACAGCGGCCCAGCCTAATTTCTCAATAAATTCGGGGGTAGTCAATTCGGGGTGGTTAAACCCTATGGGAAGTGAGGCAAAGAACGTGAAGAAGTCCAAATACTCCTTACCTGTCCGACTGTCGTGCAGAAAACTTCCATGAGATTTCTTTAGATCAAGGACAAATTCCATACCATCAGCAAGCATAAATTTAGAAAGCGTTTCATGAACATTTTTTGGTGTTATATCGCTCATAGGAACTCCTTATCGGCTTAGGCTTTTTGTACCTTTCCCGCTTTAATACATTTTGTGCAGACCATTTTTCTTTTTACTACGCCGTTTTCCAGAACCCTTATTCTCTGAAGGTTCGGAAGAAAGCGCCTCTTGGTCTTGTTTTGTGCGTGGGACACCTTATTTCCAGTCATTGGTCCCTTTCCGCATATTTCACATACTCTGGACATTTTTCTCTCCTTTTATGCACTAATTACGCAAATAAAGGACATTATATCATTATGAATGGGTAAATTCAAGGTCATTTCGAAATTTTATTTTTAAGACGATACACAAGAAATTCCAAAGGGGAGATCATATCAATATTTTCGACATAGCATCCCACCGGAACATTAATAACTATGGGAGAAAACACATAAAATCCCCGCATTCCGTCCTGTGCAAGTTCGTTTACTTTTAACTGGGTAATTTCGGTCGGAGTCGCAAGAATAGCGATCTCAATGCCTTCCTTCTTCACAAAGGACGGTACCTCTGAATTGCCGCGAACCTCGATCCCGTTGATCACACGGCCCATTTTCCGCTTGTCTTTATCGAATGCGCCTGCGATCTCGAACCCTCTGGCGGGCCAGTCCTGATAACTGAGCAGGGCTTCTCCGATATTTCCTACGCCGACAACGATAACACGCTGCAATTTGTTTATACCGATGATCTTCTCGATGACCGCCAAGAGTTTATCTATCTCATAGCCATAACCCGGTTTACCGTATTCCCCTACATATGAGAGGTCCTTACGGATATTGGCGGGTTTTACATTCGTGATACGGCCCAATACAGCCGACGATACATGGAATACCCCTGAGCGGGAAATTTTCATAAGACAACGGCGGTATAATATTAAGCGCTCTATAGTAATGTTTGGAACTTCACTCGGTTTTCTTTTCATTTGTGAACATTTTAACAAACTTGATAAGCAATGTCAAATCGACGGGCGAGTTTAGCGACCTATAGGATTTGCGATAAATATTGACTTTAAGCGCATTATTTTATAGAATAACACATGAAAATATTTAATTTAGGGAAAATACTCAAAAAGAGCAGTGATACTCCCACTAAGAAGTTAAAGGACCAACAGCTGATACTGAACGAGAACGGATCTTTGATAACTATTGCATGTGCGAATCCCATGGATAGCTGGGCATTGGCCAAGTCCATGTGTGAAGAACTTTATTTGCAGGAAGACGATGTTTACATCATAGATAATCACGGAGCACTTGCGTCCATTGGCCTGATCTTTGATCCATCCAACTCTGATGAGATCGCGCTTTCCATACCATATGACGATGGAGAATTTCCGGAATTGAAAGCTCTGGAATATGCCGCGAAATTAATGGAAAGTCTTGACCAGCATTCCAGCATGGATCAATTCAATCATTTTAGAAATAAGCTCACATTCTTCCTTTTATTCGAGGGGTTCAAGGGACACCGCGCAATTTTTAATACCCCCTTTTCCCTGGATTTCTTGAAGAGCAAAGATCTCGCAATGGAGTATTTTGAATTTCTTTCGTATTTTCTGAACGAGACCTCTAACACCGCGATAACAAAGAAAGACCTTAATTTGATCAAGTATCTCGTTGGCATTATCCTGAAGAGAGATATTGAATTAAAAAGCCTGAATGACCTCTTCGAACTTCTTGATTCATTCAAATCGCTTTCAGAAAAATTAAATGTATCAGAGGGAGAGATCGAGAGATTTGTGGAAAAGGTCAAATCAAGATTCACCAAATACCGGGAATTCTTCTTTTCCGGCATAAATTTCTCCGATGAATTGCTTGCCAGCCTGGCCATGTCTCATAATATATCCTCCTTTTATATCTCTTCACAATTCGACAAACATTACAAAGAACTTGAGAGCTTCATTCTTCTGAAAAAGCTTCTCAATCTTTCAATATCGAATTACAATAAGGAAATGGCTATTATACTTGACCTTGTAGAAATGCCGGAGCTCCTTGATAAGTTCATCGAGAATTTCGAACTCCTAAAGAATTATAAGAACATCAATTGGATCATAACCGTAGATAAGGATCAGAACAAGATCCTGGAAAATCTCATCTCCATGTCCACCGCATTCTTCCACAAGGGATTGAATGGGGTCGGTGATCTACCATTTATCAAGGGAGAAGATGTTTACGGGGAAAGGACATCCGAGGATATCATCTTTGCGAAGAGGCCTGAATTTTCTATATCCAAAAAGATCACCTCCGCAGATATTCCCAAGATGAGCATCGCCGAAGAATTCTATACGATACTCGGCTTGAATGAAATGGCATCAACAGGAAAGATCTTCAAATTGATAGTCCAGTCCGGGCCTCTTAAGGGAAAGGAAATCCTCGTAACAGGAGACGAACTGGTATTCGGTAGGAATGAGTTCTGCCCCTCTAATAAACTTGTTTCACGAAAACATATGAAATTGGTCTTTGACGGAGACAATTATTTCATCTTGGATACTTCAGTGAACGGAACATTCTTGAACGGACAGAAGATAAAGAAATCAGTGCTCTCCAACGGAGACAGGATAATCCTCGGCAATAACGAAGTCGAAATAATGTTCAATAAACAGTAAAATCGTACAGTTTACATCAGAGATCAGGAATCTCTCTTTTCATTATTAACATATGCTTTTCTCACATCATTTCATGATCTTCAAAAAGAAAATAAATATATTATTGTTCCGGAAGGGGT
>JAGLWT010000082.1 GCA_023133295.1 bacterium
TTTGGTCAATTTCTTCCTCTCTCTTCTCTCACGGACCACGAAGGGTACGCCACGTTCATTGTTCGTTGGACTTGACTCAAATCAAAACATTCCATTGTTACCGTCTTTATGAATCAGCACACTAGTGAAAATAGAGGAAGGCATCACCGGCACCTTCCCGGGCGGCCTTCCCCCGTTTCTGGAGATATATGACTCCAAAATGAAGTTACGAGCAAGGACGAATCTACTTGGCAAAAGTGACGATGTTCTACACATGCTCCGCATACTTGATTAAATATTTGAAAATACATACGATTTGTTATATAATATAGCATGAGGAAAATTACAGTACTCTTTGTACTTATAATGTTTCATGGGGGTATTTTCTGCGGAAATCTTCTTCGTACCGACATTCCGGTAAATACTTCCTTTTATTCTGCCCTGGATATTCAGGTGATCTCTTCATCTGTAGAGATCGGCGCAAAGGGCCTTTCCTTTGTTCAGGAAGAACATCCCGCGGGGCGCAGCTATGTAGGCTTCGGGAATGATAAGATCAAGCTTGTTTATGATATAAAGAAGATCAAGGAAACGCTTTCTGACCTCAACCTTGCTTCCGGAAAGATGATCATTTTCGCGCACGCTTCCGAGGAAAAAAAAGCAAAGGATTTTTCGCAGAAATGTTCTGATGCCGGGCTGAGGACGGATGTCTCCATTGAAGAGACTCCCATAAGCTTCATTAAGGGTTTTAAAGAGAAGGGTTCGCAATATGAAGGGATCATAATATTCCAGGACTCGCCCCTTCTGACAAGATCCAATCAGCAGCTTATCGCAACCCTCATCATTTCGATCAAGAAGGTGCTTATAACGCTCGGGATCTCGGATAAGGCTCCCGGGATATTATCATTCACTCCGTCTGAGGAAAAATGGAAAAAAGCACTTAATGAGTTCTATACAAAAGGTTCCGGCGGGAAATTGACCTTGTCTCAGGTTAATTTCAATCTGAGATATGCCGCCATAATCGGTTTGCAGTTCAAAACTGAATTTTTAGCGAAAGTGAAAAGAGTTATTTAGGAGGAAATATGCCTAAAGTAGGTACAGCAGAAATGTTTAAAAAGGCCAATGACGGCGCTTATGCTATCGGTGCTTTTAATGTTAACAATATGGAGATCATTCAGGGCATTGTCGAAGCCGCAGCTGAATTGAATACTTCTTTGATCCTTCAGGTATCCGCCGGAGCCAGAAAATACGCCAGGCATGAATATCTGATCAAGCTCGTAGAGGCCGCATTGCTTACAAGCGATATCCCTATTGCGCTGCATCTGGATCATGGAGACACCTTTGAATTGTGCAAATCCGTTATTGACGGAGGATTCTCGTCCGTAATGATAGACGGCTCGAAGTATTCCCTCGAGGATAATATCGCCATAACCAAAAAGGTTGTGGATTATGCCCATGAGAGAGGCATCCCTGTTGAAGCGGAATTGGGAAAACTTGCGGGAGTGGAAGATGATGTCAATGTAGCCGCGAAGGATGCTGTATATACCGATCCTCAGGAGGCCGTTGAATTTGTCGAACGCACCGGATGCGATTCCCTTGCCATTGCCATCGGCACGAGCCACGGAGCATATAAATTCAAGACAGAGCCCAAACTCAATTTTAAGCGTTTGGAGGAGATTCAGAAATTGCTTCCTGAGAAATATCCGCTGGTCTTACACGGTTCATCTACGGTTATTCCCGAATTTGTGAAATTGTGTAATGATTACGGCGGAGACCTGGGACATGCTATGGGGGTTCCGGAATCCATGATAAAAAAGGCGGCTGCCATGAATGTCGCCAAGGTAAATATTGATACTGACCTGAGATTAGCGATGACCGGCACTATCCGAAAAGAATTTGTGGCCAATCCTTCGGCATTTGATCCCAGAAAGTATTTAGGTCCCGCGCGAGATGCTATTCGTGAAATGGTTAAACGAAAAATTAAGATACTGGGCTGCGATGGCAGTGCCGCCCAATGAGGTGATAAATGAAAAAGATCTATGCACTCTTACTCTTGCTCTTGTTAATATGCTCCGTAGGCAGAGCAGATGTTCTCCAATTGAAGGATGGTGTTTATATCATCAAGGAAGGGGATTGCCTTTGGAATATCTCTAAAAAATACTATGATAACCCATACCTTTGGCCGAAGATCTGGGAAGCAAACACCTATATTACAAATCCTGATCTGATATTCCCTGAAGATCAACTGGTTATACCCGGTATCGATGCCGCAGCTGAAGAGGTCGAAACAGAGATGAATGAAACGATAGTTGAATCCCCCGTCGGAGAAAAGACCCCCGTGGTTGTGAAGACGGAACCTATTAAGGTGGAAGAAGAAACGGAAGTTGTGGTGGAAGATGATGCGCCGTATGAGGACGAGGCATTTGAAGAGGAGCTCCCTGAGGAAGAAGTGATCAAGGATCTGGAGATCCCGGTCTCTTTTGACAATCAAGTCCTTGCCGCAGGAGGCGTTGTTCAAACCGGCGAACTTTCTGAGCAGGGATATATTGTTGACTTTGAAGAGACCTTCCAAGAATATCATGGCGCGCATGAATTGATCTTTTTGAATTTCTATGAAGATGTTGCCATAGGCGATGCTTTTCTGATATATTCTTACTTCGATGAAGTAAAAGATCCATCCACCAAAAGCGCCCTGGGAAAGAAATTTGCTGTTAAGGGGATTGTAACAATTGTAGAGATGGGTGAATACGCTATAAAAGGCGAGGTAAAAAAATCCTTTGACAAATTGGAAAAAGGCAATCTTCTTATGACATATGATCCTGAAAAATGGGTGTATATGGACCTGGGCGGCACACCTGAGTATACCGAGGGTGTTATCGCGGGCTCCAAGGAATTGGGTGCAATGCTCGGGCATCGGCAGGATGTTGTTTATATCAACCTTGGCAGTACATCCGGGATCCAGGCCGGTCAGAAATTTTATGTGTACAAGGATTCCAAGCGTATCTCAGATCCTATGGGTGGCACCGCCACGACGGGCGAACTTGAGATCGGGCAATTGAAGATAATAAAGACCTTTGAATATTCGTCATCTGCCGTAGTTACCCAAGTGAGCGAACTTATCGAAGTGGGTGATATTGTCCGTTTTACGGAGTAGTGATGAAACGCCGCGGAGGATCTATAATAGGACTGATAATTGTCCTGGTCATTATTACCGGGATCATTCTCTTTACCATACCGTATCTTAAGATCAACGGTGATAAGGCAAAGATCAAAAGAGTCCTGTATCAGACACAGAAATATATGCAGACCAATGGGGAAACCCGTTACGAAAAACTGCAGCAGAGATTCTTTGACGACTTGGATCCGGAAGAGAATATATCGGTGGAAGTGTTGAGAGAAGATTTTCAAATGACTAAGAACGGAGAAAATTATATTCTGAAATGCAGATATGTGAATGAAAATATTATCGTTCCCGTATTAAAGATCAGAATGGGCCCCATAGACAAGGACATTGAAACCGAAGAATTTTCGTTTTAATGATTATTTAAGGTACAGTTATTGCGATTTTTCTCTCAGCTTCCAGAATACTGTAAGGGAAAAATACGATTCTCCTTCAGAACTATTTCAGAATTACAAGACCCACGATCTTACTAAAAAGCAAAAGCAGAAGATAGAAACTTCAGAAGAAATGGATTTTTCCTTGAAGGAGCAGGAGTTGAGAGATAATGGAATTGATCTGCTTGTCTGGGAAGATGACGATTATCCCGTGCTTTTGAGAGACATTTATGCCCCTCCGATGATGCTCTTTGTTCTTGGTGACAGAAAGTATTTGAACTCCGACTGCATTGGAGTGGTAGGTTCCCGCCGATACACGCCTTACGGAAGATCTCTAGCGGAAGATTTTTCTCATAAGCTGGCTTCGAACGGGATCACCGTCGTGTCCGGCCTTGCCGCCGGTATCGACTCTTTCGCTCATAAAGGCGCGTTGAAGGGTGGAACTACAATAGGGGTGATGGCAACAGGCATCGATCTATGCTATCCGGCTTTCAATATTTCGTTAAAAGAACATATTGCGCGATCCGGCTGTGTCATTACCGAATCCTATCCCGGTCTTGCCGCCGCCCCATTTCGCTTTCCTATCCGTAACCGTTTGATCTCCGGCCTCAGTAGAGCGGTCATAGTTATCGAGGCCCGAATACGTTCCGGTTCCCTGATAACCGCGAGAACGGCAATAGAGCAGGGAAGGGATGTTTATGCCATTCCGGGAGACATCAACCGCATCTCATCCGAAGGTACCAATTATCTCATAAAAAGTGCAATGGCATTTCCTCTGCTCAATATATCCGAGATCATCGGGGAGGATCTCAAAGGCAATAATGAAGGGAAATTGAATGAGCAGGAAATGAAGGTCTTAAATCTTGTGAAGGAGTCTCCCATTGGGTTTGACGGCTTAATGGAGATCACCGGGTTTGATTTTGGAAAGTTAAGTGGTATACTATTCAAATTGGAATTTGAGAACCTTATATTAAAAATGGCGAATAATGCTTACAGAGGAGTAGATAATGGCTGTTAAATTAGTGATTGTTGAGTCACCGGCGAAGACCAGGACCATAAGTTCTATTCTTGGAAAGGAGTTCAAGGTCGTTGCGTCCATGGGACATATCATAGACCTTCCCAAGAATCGCTTTGGTGTATTCATAGATGAAAAAGATATTAAGATAAATTACACGCAGATCGCTGAAAAGAAGAAGATCATCGATATGTTGAAAACAGAAATGGAAAATGCCGATACGGTCTTTCTGGCAACTGATCCAGATCGCGAGGGAGAGGCTATTGCTTATCATATCTCAACCCTGTCTCCGGATACGCATTTTAAAAGGGTCATGATCAATGAGATCACGGTTGCAGGGATAAAGAACGGGTTCAAGCATCCATCCGAATTGGATATGGATAAGGTCAATTCCCAGCAGGGCCGCAGACTGCTTGACCGTATTGTCGGCTATAAGCTTTCGCCCTTCCTTTGGCAGAAAGTAAAAAAAGGACTTTCGGCAGGCCGTGTCCAATCGGTGGCTTTGAGGATGATATGCGAACGTGAAGAGTTGATCCTCGCCTTTGTTCCGGAGAAGTATTGGGAGATATTCGCGCAATTTGATTTTGCTTCCGGTGTGGACTTCAAATTGAGTAAGATCGGAAAAAAGAAAGCTGAGATAAAAGATCAGAAACTGGAGAAAAAGTGCCTGAAGGAAATAAAAGTCTCATCGCAATACATTGTCAGCGATATTAAAAAGAGCACCAAGAAAGTAAGTCCTCCATTGCCGCTTATCACAAGCTCTCTCCAGCAGGAAGCCGCCAAGCGCTTCAATTGGTCGCCCAAGAAGACAATGCGTGTCGCTCAGGGCTTATATGAAGGTGTCGATGTAGGCAAGGGTCCTGTCGGTCTGATCACATATATGAGAACGGATTCCACAAGGATCTCTGCCAGCGCCTTCGGCTCAGCCCAGAAATATATCGAAAAGGCCTATGGGAAGGAATATTGCGGGAATATACCCCGGACAAAAAAGAGCTCCAAGGTCCAAGATGCCCATGAGGCGATCCGCCCGACACATATTGACTACCTCCCCGAGAAGATGAAGACCCATATCAAAGGGGATCACCTGAAACTCTAT
This sequence comes from bacterium, assembly GCA_023133295.1. Lineage (GTDB taxonomy): Bacteria > AUK180 > AUK180 > AUK180 > AUK180 > JAGLWT01. The sequence continues at coordinate 5,643 of JAGLWT010000082.1, forward strand.
ACCCTCATTTTTAATAGATATCTCGCCAGTATTATGGCTCCCGGCAGCGACAGTATTCAAACGGTTTCCGTGATCACCGATAATGCCGGATACACTTTTCAATCGGTTATTTCCAAGGTAAAATTTGATGGTTTCCGCAAACTTAGCAGAGCTGATGAGAAAGAGATCGCTTTCCTTCAGGTGAAGAAGGACTCTATCGTGAAAATGAAAACTCTACGCTCGGATGCAAAGGAGACCAAGGCGAAACCGCGTTTTTCATCCGGGACATTGATCCGGCTGCTTGAGGAAAAAGGTATCGGCCGCCCATCCACATATGCCACTATTATTTCCACATTGTTGGACAGAAAATATGTGGAAAGCAAAGAAAAAGCCCTTGTGCCGTCAGAATTGGGAACGATCGTCAATGGTTTTCTTGTCAAAGGCTTTCCCCGTATTCTCGACTACAATTTCACAAGAGATGTTGAAAATGAACTTGACCGTATTGAACAGGGCGAACTGGATTATAAGGAATTGATACAAAAGAATTGGAAGATCGTGATGAAGCAGCTTGAAGAGGCCAAGGATAAATTGGAATCTGTGAAAGACAAGCTGATTGAAAGGGTCGGGGAAGAATGTCCTGATTGTAAGGGCGAACTCGTTTACCGTGACGGCAGATACGGGCGTTTTATCTCCTGTATCAATTATCCGAAATGCAGGTATACAAGAAATATTGTAGAGGATAGCGATGTTCTCTGCCCAAAATGCGGCAAAGCGATGGAAGTTCGCCTCGGCCAATGGGGCAAATACCTTAAATGTCCGAATGATAAGTGCGGCCATTCCATGGCCTTTACTACCGGCCTCAAGTGCCCGAAGTGCGGCGGCTTCATATTTGAGAAGATCTCAAGAAAGAAGAAACCGTATTATATATGCGAGAACAACAGCTCATCCGATGACTCCAAATGCGACTTCATTATATTTACACGGCCGGTCGAAGGCAAGTGCTCGCAATGCGGGTCGATCCTTCTCTATCCCTATAGGAAAAAATATAAATGCCCGCTTTGCGGGAACATTCAAGAGGATGCCCAATGATATGGGATTCCCTTGGGAAGCTCTTCGGAAACCGCAATGAAAGGATGCTGAAAAAGCTTGAACCGATAGTAGAAGAGGTCAATCAACTTGAGCAGAAGATGAGGTCAATGACCGATTCTCAATTGAAGGTATTTCCCGATGAATTGAAGGAACGGCTTGGTAAGGATAAAGATATAGACGCCGCGATGGAAAAAATTCTTCCCGAGGCCTTCGCTCTGGTCAGAGAAGTAAGCTGTAGAACCCTGAAGATGCGGCACTTTGATGTTCAGATACTTGGAGGCATTGTCCTGCACCGCGGGATCATCGCCGAGATGAAGACAGGGGAAGGTAAAACTCTGGCGGCAACCCTTCCGGTGTTTTTGAACGCCATTGCCGGTAAAAAAGTCCATCTTGTCACGGTGAATGATTATCTGGCAAAGAGGGATGCCGAGTGGATGTCCCCGATATACGAATTCTTGGGCCTCACGGTCGGAGTTCTTCAGAATATGATGGAATATGATGAGAGGCAGGCGGCCTACCGCTGCCATGTGGTTTACGGCACCAACAGTGAATTCGGCTTTGATTACTTAAGAGACAATATGGTTCTTTCTAAAGAACATACCGTTCAAGGGGAGCTGGATTTCGCCATCATCGATGAAGTTGATTCCATCCTTATTGATGAGGCCCGTACTCCGCTGATCATTTCCGGCGCATCCGTGGAATCAACAAAAAAATATGTGACGATAGATAAGTTCGTAAGAAAATTAAAACAGGACGACCATTTTGAACTTCATGAAAAAGAGAAGACCGCAGTCCTTATGGATGAGGGTGTGGAGCATATGGAAGCGCTTCTTGGCGTGAATAATCTGTATGAACCACAGAATTTCCATCTCGTCCACTATATTACCAAGTCCCTATGCGCGCATAATTGCTACAAAAGGGATATTGATTATATAGTTAAGGACAATCAGGTCTTGATAGTCGATGAATTTACCGGCAGGATCATGGATGGCAGGCGTTTTTCCGACGGCCTGCATCAGGCCCTGGAGGCGAAGGAAAAAGTTTCGGTCAAGGAAGAAAGTCAAACCCTCGCCACCATAACCATACAGAATTATTTCCGAATGTATCATAAACTGGCGGGAATGACCGGTACCGCTCTTACGGAAGCCGGTGAGTTCATTGAGATATACAAGCTTGATGTTCTCGTTATTCCCACAAATGAGCTGATGATACGCTCGGATTACAATGATGCGGTCTACAAAACGAAACAAGGCAAATTCCTCGCGATAATAGAAGAGATCGCCAAGTGGCATAAAGCGGGCCGGCCGATCCTTGTAGGTACAACTTCAATTGAGGATTCGGAGACCTTATCTGCCCTTTTACGAAGAAATAAAAACATTCAATGCAATGTTCTCAATGCCAAGCATCATCAAAGAGAGGCCGAGATCATTTCCCGTGCCGGCGAAGCGGGAGCGATAACTATCGCTACTAATATGGCCGGCCGTGGAACCGATATCAAACTCGGTGAAGGCACGGTTCTCTGTCCCAGAGTGGAAGGAAGGATGCATTGCTGGGTATCACCGCCGGAGCAGGGGTGTTCAAATTGTCTGCCGGAACACAAAGCCTGCGCAAAGGAAGCCGGATGCGGGCTTTATATTATCGGTTCGGAAAGGCATGAATCCCGCCGTATAGATAATCAGTTAAGAGGCCGTTCAGGAAGGCAGGGCGATCCCGGCGCTTCACGGTTCTTTATCTCTCTGGAAGATGATCTGATGCGTCTTTTCGGTTCGGATAAGATGAGGGGAATGCTGGATAAACTCGGCCTGCCCGAGGATGAAAGGATAGAACATCCCATTATTTCATCGGGGATCGAAAGGGCACAGAAACAGGTTGAAGCACACAATTTTGATATAAGAAAGAATCTTTTGAAATATGATGATGTGAACAATGAACAAAGAAAACTCGTTTATAGATTAAGAAAGAAGATCCTGAAAATGGAGGGAATAGAAGAAGAAGCAAGAGAGATGATGACCTCTTCCGTAAGGGAGAATATGAACGGCTTCTTCCCGCCGAAAGTCCTGCCGGATATGTGGGATATCAAGGGCGCGGTTCAATATCTCAATCAATTGCACCTCACTATCCCTCATGAACTTGAAGGGTCGCTTGATGCCATGGAACCCGATAAGATCATTGACAATGCCGTAAGCGATACTGAGAAGGTCTTTGAAAGAAAGAAAGCGATGCTGGCCGAAGAATTTCCCTATTTTCTGAAGGCGATCATCCTTGAGATACTGGATTTCAACTGGAAGGACCATCTGCTCTCCATGGATGGTTTGAGAGAAGTAATCTATTACCGTGCATACGGCCAGAAGGATCCTCTCATTGAATATAAGAAGGAAAGCTTTGAATTGTTCGAAGATATGCTGGCGCAGGTCGAGGACGGCGTGACATCCGTATTTTTCCGCCTCGCGGAAAATGAGGACTTGACGGCATTCCTTCATGTGAAAAAGCAGGAAGAATTCTATCAGGGGCATAAAAAAGATGCCTCATTGCTAATGACAGGCAAGTCTCAGGACACATCCAAGGTCAAGCAAAAAATTGAAGATATCACATCCCGGCATGGATTTGGGAAAAGGAGGAAGAAAAAATGAAGGGGGTAATTCTGGCAGGGGGCTTCGGGACGCGTTTAAGGCCGCTAACTTATAATATTCCAAAACCCATGGTTCCGGTTGTAAATGTACCGATCATGGAACATAATCTTAGATTGCTGAAAAAACACGGGATCAAAGACCTTATTGTCATTCTCTATTATCAGGGGGACACAATAAAGGATTATTTCAAAGACGGTTCTCAGTGGGGAGTGAAAATTACTTATCACAAGGCGGATTCCGACTATGGCACTGCCGGAGCGCTCAAGGATGCGTCTTCACTTATCGGGAAGGATGATTTTATCATTATTTCCGCTGATATCCTGACGGATTTTGACATTAAAAAGGGGATCGCGGCTTTTAATTCCAGGAGGTCTCTTTTTACTATCTTTCTTACTTCCGTTTCGAATCCTCTGGATTTCGGCATAGTGATCTTCGATGAGAAGAGCACCATCACGAAATTTCTGGAAAAACCGTCCTGGGGGCAGGTGTTCTCCGACCAGATCAATACAGGGATATATGTAGTAAAGAACAAGGTACTCGATTATATCCCCGAGAAGACCTTCTTTGATTTTTCAAAGGATCTCTTTCCCGCAATGATGGACGACGGAAAATCTATTAAGGCCCATGTGGCGAAGGGATATTGGAGAGATATCGGAAATATTTCCGAGTACAGGAACGCGCATCGTGATATTCTTAAGGGTCAGGTGAAGGTCTCCATAAGTGGAAAACGGCTTGACATTCTTGGCCAGGATGTGAGATGCGGCCAGGATGTGCAGGTCGGTAAGAATATTGAATTTTCCGGAACTGTTATTATCGGAAATAACTCCTTTATCGGGAATAATTGCCACATTGAGAATACGGTCATCGGTTCAGGAGTGACCATCTCTTCCGGCGTTGTGATAAAGAACTCTATTGTATGGGACAACTCTGCCATTGGCAAAAGATGCAGAATACATGAAAATATTATCGGCTCTGCGGTCACACTCGGAGATAATTGTTATATCTCGGAGAACGCGGTTGTCTCGGATAATTGTATCTTAGGTCAAGATGTTGTGGTGAATTCAAATGTTAAGATCTGGCCTCAGAAAACCATTGAAGAGGGATCGATAATCGATAAGTCCGTTGTCTGGGGTGGAAAATGGAACAAAAACCTTTTTGGGAATTATGGTATTACAGGTATCGCGAATTCCGAGATACATCCCGAATTCGCCGCCAAGATCGGCGCTGTTTACGGAGCTACCTTGGGGAAGGGAAGTAAGATACTGATCGGCCGTGATGCGCATAAGGCCTCCCGGATGATCTCCCGGGCTTTTATCACCGGACTTCTGTCGGTAGGCGTAAATATAGACCACCTGTCGGAGGTTGCCTTACCCATACTCAGATTTCAGCTGAACAAGGGCGCGTATAAGGGTGGTGTGTTTATAAGGATGTCGCCGATAGATGCCCAGTTAATGGACATTCAATTCTACGATGAGTCCGGCTTCGATGTCGCGGTCGGTTTTGAGAAATCCATAGAACGCCTCTTCCACCGTGAGGATTATTTAAGAATGAATTACAGGGAAGTGGGAAATATCTCATACCCGTACAGAGTGTACGAATACTATAAGGAAGGCTGGGAGAACTTCGTTGACGGCGGCGGTGAGAACAAGAAGCTTTCCGTAGTCATCGATTATGCGTCCGGATTGACATCAAAGACCTTTCCCACATTGATTGGACAGATAACCAAGAATACAACCTCTCTGAATGCGGCTCTTGATGAAGAGAGGGAAGCATATACCCCCGAGGAGTATAAATTTCATTTATCACAATTGCGGGAGATCGTGAAAAACCTGAATATGGACCTCGGCTTCCTAATTGATTCCTGTGGAGAATCTATCGCGGTTATCGATGAGAAGGGACATTGTTATGAAAATGAGAAATTACTCATCCTGCTTTCCTTTTTGCTCTTGAAATACCAGGGACTTAAGAGGATGATACTTCCGGTGAATGCCCCGAAATTTATAAATGATCTTGCCGCTACCCATAAATGTACGGTGATAACTTCTCCTGTTACTCTTAAATTCCTCGGAAAACAAGCTCAGGAAGCAGAGGTGGATTTTGTCGGCACGGTAAATGGGGAGTTCATGTTCCCCTCCTTCAGTCACGCGGTTGACGGAATATGCTCGATCAGTAAGATCATTACACTTGTGTCAAAGCACGACTTGAAATTGAGTCAGGTATGGAAGGATATCGGTTATAAGCGCAAATTCCAGAAGACCCGTGTTCCATGTTCGGATAAATTCAAAGGCAGAGTGCTGAGAGAGCTTTATGAAAATTTCAAAGATGGTGATATAGAAATGATAGACGGTATCTCAATACGGCATTCCAAGAATGTATGGATGACGATCATTCCGGACTCGGATGCTGCCTGCTTCAATATTTCAGGAGAGTATGTGAAGAAAGAGGAATGGGACAAATACCTCCAGAAGGTTAAGAAGATAATCCGTCAAGTTACAGGTTAATGAGCAAACAGAGATTCTTTGTTGGAGCCTTGATCCTTATTTGCCTATTGACGGGGTTCTTTCTCTGGCATCGTTCCGTTTCATCGCCCGCCGCTTCTGAAAGTGAAAAAGTAATATCCAATCCGCCAATGGATTTCGAATTTAAAGATAAATTATTATCGGAAGAAAAAATGGCCGAGGACAGGAAGATCACGCGCGATCCTGAGCCAAAGAAAAAAGCGGAGAGTAATTCTCTGCCGGAAGCCAAAACCGTCACAAGAAAGAATGTCAAAGAGAAAAGGGCCCCATCACGGGATTCCTATTTTCTGCAAACCTCTTCATTCCGGCTGCGCGAACAGGCGGAAGAGGAGCGGTTCCGTTTGAAAAAAGATTTTTTCCCCGTTGAGATCACGGCGGTTGACCTCGGTGACAAAGGCGTGTGGTATAGGGTCATTATCGGTCCCGTAAGCCAGAAAAAGATGGAACGATTCAGCAAGAAATTAGCGGATGAGTTCGGGATCAAGTCTTTGATCCGAAAGAATAGATGAATAATTCCGTCCTGAAGGAGCTCGTTAATATCAATAGTGATTCCGCAAATAGCAAAGGCATTAGAGCTTGTATGGATATTCTCATCCGTCATGCCTCCTCGCTTGGCCTAAAATCTGATTTATTAAAGATCGATACCGATAATCCCATATTAAAAGTGATCAGCGGAAAAGGGAGATCAAAGCGATTGCTGCTCGTTGGCCATGTTGATACCGTATTTGCCGAAAACTGGGGACCCTTAACCTCGGCTGACGGTATATTCAGAGGCCCCGGAGTTCAGGATATGAAAGCGGGACTGATGATGATGTTCGCCTTAGCCCGTAAATTCCGAGATGACCCGCTGATCGAATTGACCTTACTGATAAATTCAGATGAAGAGATCGGTTCATTAAATTCGATCGAGATATTCAGAGAGACAGCGGCAGTATGCGATATGGGCTTAGTGTTCGAAGGCGTGGCCCGGGAAATAGGCTTCATTGTCAAGCGAAAAGGAATAGCAGAATTTCATCTATACTCCAAGGGCACAGCCGCGCATGCCGGAAATGCATTTCATCAGGGTAAAAACGCGATCGTTGAGCTGATGCAGGCCGTCAGATCGATACTTAGAGAGGCTTCAGGCCTTCCAAAAGAAGTTACCCTGAACCTGGGCAAATTCCTTGGCGGCGGCAAGTTGAATATCGTTCCCGATCATGCCGAAGCGCATTTTGACCTGCGTTATTCGCAGATATCGCAATTTGACAAAGTATTGGGGATCTTTCAAAAACATATATCAGACATGAAAACTCTGACACTTGAATATAAGAACAAACGCCCGCCTATGGAGACCGCCGTTCCAGATGAGATCATTGCTCAGCTTTCGCGACTTTTTGAGAAGCATGGCGAACCGTGTGAACCTGCTTCTTCTGGGGGCTGTTCCGATGGGAATTTCCTTTCGAGTTTCGGCATCCCGGTATTAGACGGATTGGGCCCCCGTGGCGGGGGTGACCATACCAGTGACGAATTTACTATAGAGGCGAGTATTATCAATCGGATAAACGCTCTCTCTGATTTCATACGGAATATATAGGTACCGGGTCTTTACATCTTACATTTCTCGATTCTTTCAACTTCTGCTGCCAGTTCACGATCCTCTTGCAAAAGTTTACCAAATCTAAAAAGTCGTACACCAACGGCATTACCGCTTTTGATCCCTACTTTTTCCGCTATTTCTTTTTGAGTCAGATCACAATGTTTGCTAAGAAGAAAAATTACAATATCCCGGTACTTCTTATGATCCTTATAATCTTTTAATGCCCTGAACATTTTCCAAATGTCAGAATGATCCATTCGCAATTTTGTTGACTGCACTATCTCATCAGAAATATATTGTCCGGAAATGTATTTTTCACGGATTTCTTTGATCCATTTGTCTGATCCAAGAATAGAATTATATTTCTCATGTATCTTCGGCGCTGATTCCTCGTCTTCATTGAGCCAGGTTAGGATCTTGGAAATTTCTTCAGTTCCTAAATGAGATTTTAGAACCTTCCAGGAAATAACTTCTCGGATTTCATCGCAAAGGTTATTGCACTCCTTGGCTTTAGTGAGATAATACCAAGGTGAGCCCAGGTAGTTCTCTACTCTATCTGTAACGCCCTTTCTCATTGCATTCTGATTGATGTATCGGAATACATTATTATAATAACTTCCACTTTCGATCAATATAGCCTTATAGCGTTTACTTAAAACCGCGCCGTGCCTTTTGAAATGTCTATTATAGGCTCTTGCCAGTTCTCTGTTGAAATAGAGCATTCCCCTGCTTAGATTTCCCTGAGGGGTTTCTAACAGCATATGATAGTGGTTCTGCATTAAAATAAAAGTGTGAAATATAAATCCGTACTTCAATTTCACCCTTTGCAATAGCTCGATGAAGTTCTTGAAATTAAGAGCATCCCTGTAGAGCCATAAAATCCCAGTGCCATGACTCATCACATGATAAAGTGCACCTTGGTATTCGATTCGTAGTGGTCTGTTCATGTCTTAGTTTACTACATTTTATGTAAGATGTAAAGACCCGGTACCTTGAAAAGTACAGGCAAATATGGTAGAATTCACTTATGAGAAAAGTATATTCTTTTGTGGTCTGCGCCATCTTATTATCGCTTATTTTCGGATGTACCGCGGATAAGTCCTCAACTTCTCTTGATAAGGAGTATCAGTCGGTTTCCAAAGGCCCTGACGAGGCAGTATTTACGCACACAACCGTTCAATTATCTGAGATGCTTTCGCTGCCTTCCGGTTGGGCTCCGGCAAAAGAAAAAAGCGTTGAAGTGAGAAATAATGAGTTCTCCGTTAATCTCTACGAGGTCTCCCTCTCTACCGATATCATAGGAGAAGATCTAAAGAGCAATACAATGGGTTTTACAGTTAAACTCATAGATATTGGAGAGTCAACTCTTTATCCCTCTCTTGCTTCACACAATTTTTTCTATAAATTCGGTGTTGAAAAGAACAGTGAAATTGAATTCAAAAATAAAAAGGTCCATACCGGGTGGGAATTGGTCCTATCGTATGACAAGGTGGAAAAAAAGGGTTCTTTTACAGCTTACAAGAGCCCCATATTTATTATAATGAACAGTGATTCTATAGAACTTGACCAGACAGAGTCACTGTTGATATATTTACTTGACGAGATTAAAAATTAGGGGATGTGCTAGGTGGGTGGTTAGCGGTAACCTGTAACCTGCAATCCGCTCCAGCAGGGCTGAATACCCGGTTGAGGGTGTAACCTTTGTGTGGATGTTTTATCCGTCGCGTTGAAACCAGGGTCCTGTGCTTGGACACCGGGTGAACCCCGTCAGATCCGGAAGGAAGCAGCGGTAAACTACGGATTCATGCCACGGGAGCGCCTTGGCGGAGTGATCGGGTGATGCTCAAGCATTTGGGGGCAATTCGATGCCGGGGCACCTCCCCGAAAGGCAGATATGAATAAGGAAAAATACACAGTTTTCGCAAGAAAGTACAGGGCCCAGAGTTTCGTGGAACTTGTGGGCCAGAAGCATGTTGTCCAAACCTTGAAGAACGCCGTTCTAAGCGGCCAGATCGGCCATGCTTATCTCTTCGCCGGACCGCGTGGTGTGGGTAAAACCTCGATGGCGAGAATACTTGCAAAGAGCTTGAATTGCAAAGAAGGCCCTACCGATCTTCCCTGTAATGTGTGTGACTCATGCCTCACTATCTCAAGGGGAAACGCTCTTGATGTGATCGAGATCGATGGCGCTTCCAATCGCCGCATTGACGATATACGTCATCTGATAGAACAATTGAAATATCCTCCGGTCTCCGGTGCGGATAAGAAAAAAATATATATTATCGATGAAGTTCATATGCTTACGAATGAGGCCTTCAACGCTCTTTTGAAATCTTTGGAGGAACCGCCTCCGCATGTGATCTTTATCTTTGCCACTACCGAACCGTTCAAGGTCCCGCCAACTATACTTTCCCGTTGTCAGCGTTTTGACTTCAGAAGGATATCTCTTCAGGATATCAATAATAAATTGCGGGATATCGGCAAAAAAGAAAATATAGATGTGGACGATGAGGTCTATGGATATATCGGACTTCAATCCGAGGGGTCACTCAGGGATGCCGAGGTCATGTTAGACCAGCTATCTTCATTCTCGGAAGGGCGCATCACCGTTGAGATGGTACAGGATTTTCTGGGAATAGTTCCCATTGACTGGGTAATGAAGGTGCTGCAGCATATCGTTTCAAGTTCAGCGTCCGGCGGTATTGAAGTAGTATCGGACCTTTACTCCCGTGGATTGAATTTGAATGACTTCCTTCACTCATTTTTAAAGGTGTTAAGGGATCTTATTCTGATCTCTGCCGGGGATAAGAAGAACCGTTCGATCCTCTATTTTCCGGAAGAGAATTATACAAAATGGACAGAACTAATCTCCAAGATCAAATCTCAGGATCTTCTGATCAGTTTCATGCGTATTGTTGAGAAGACATATACCAATATAAAATATTCAGAAAGCGGCAACTTGGAGGTCGAGGTCATGATCGCGGAACTTCTTCATCTCTATGAGCTCTATGATATAGATGAATTGATCTCATATGCCCGCGCCGCAAAGATAAAAGACCAGGTGCATGGACAAAACCAGGAAAGCCCTCAAGAGAATGAGAAGATTCCCGCGGATGGGCAGGAATCCGCGCCGTCTCCATCGAAAGTGATCGTAAATGCAAAGGATTACGATGCTTTCTGTAAATGGGTCGAGTCAACTGATCCCAAGCTCTACGACAGTTTTTTGAAGAATACGATATTTCATTCCTTTGGTAAGGATGCGGCCCATATTACAATGAAAGACATCTCCAAATTATTTTTCAAAGAAAGACAAGGTGCTGATTGGACTCCAGTTGTCCGCCTGATGAGAAACTTCTTTCATTCTGAGCAGCTCGATCTTGAGGTGAATTGGGGGGATTCCAGCTTCAAGGATGGCAAGCTCATTAAATCCGGATTGAAGGATGAGGTGAAAAATGCCATTCCGGAGATCAAGACCCTGGTCGATGCCTTCGGTGGAAATATTCATGTGAAGCCGGAGAAAAAGGAGAATAAAAATGGCGAATTTTAATAAAATGCTAAAACAGATGCAGCAATTACAGCAAGAGCTGATGAAAAAGCAGGACGAGGTGAAAACACTTGAAGTGACCGGAGAATCCGCCGGCGGCCTGGTCAAGGTTACAGCCAATTGCGCAATGGAAATAAAGCGGATCGATATTGATGATGAGATATGGAAGGAGAATGACAAGGATATGCTGGCAGATCTGGTTGCTGCTGCTGTGAACATGGCTTTGAGCAGTGCTCAGGAGAAGATGAACGATGAACTCTCCGGGCTTACAGGTGGAATGAATATTCCCGGAATGTAGTGGAGAAATTATTAAAGGACCTTTTTTTGAAGGTCAAGAACCTTAGATTTTTTGGAAAGAAGAACGCGGAGAGATTCGTATTCTCTCTTCTAGAAGCGGAGAATGAGGAGATCAAGTCCCTCTCTTTGCTCTTAGAGCGTCTTTCCGCCGAAAAGAGTATATGCTCAAATTGCGGTGTACAAGGACTAAATGATCCGTGCTCGGTTTGTGCCAATGATAATCGGGAAGATACCCTTTTGATCGTTGAGAACTCAAGAGAATTCTATAAACTTGAGATGCTGGGATTCTTCAAAGGCCGCTACCATGTTTTGAATGGGGTTATTTCTCCCTTCAAGGCGCAAACTTTTGAGGATCTGAATATCTCTAATATCAAAGACCGCATCGATAAAGAGGGGATCACCGAAGTGATCATCGGGCTGTCGCCACTTCCCGAGGGAGAGATAACAACGAAATATCTGACAAAATATTTGAGCTCCACAAATTGCAAAATCACTAGAATGGCAGTTGGCATACCCAGCGGCCAGGTAGTGGAGAACGCGGATGATATTACACTGAAGACCGCTTTATTGGGGCGCATCGATGCGTAAAGCCTTAATTGTTATTTGCCTTATCCTTTCGATGTCATTATTCTCCCAGGGGTTGAATAATTTCCTCAACAATGGAGCAAATACGGTCATGGGTGACGGTATTTTTAATATGTTCACAAATCCGGCTTCTTTCTCTCATCTCCTTCTTCCAAGATATTATTTCTCCATGACGGATCTCTTTGAATTGGATGCCTTCGGCGCCTCCTTCAGAAAGGATAATCTGCAATTGGCCTTTGGTGGTGTTCGCTTACAGGATCTCAGGGAATTGGTATTTCTGATAAAGGGAGTATCCTTTGAGACATTACATGCCGGTGTTTCTTTTTCAGGGATCTACGAAGAGGATGATCTTTGGCTGGATTTCAAGTACAAGGTGAACTTTGGCCTCACCTACTTTCCTTTTACGAAATACTTCAGAACTTCAGGCCAGTTGACAGATCTGGCTATCGCTCTTTATGTGGAAAATCTTTTAAAAGACGCCTCCTTAGATCCGGCTTACCCCTTTACAATAGGCGGCACTCTGGGATTCTTCTATAAAAAGGATGTTCTTTCCGTCTTCATCGGACTAAAGAAACCCAAGGACCAAGACCTCGCTTTTTCATTTGGGCTCTCGGGTAAATTGAATCAGGAGATAACCCTGAATGGCGGAGTCAAGTTGGATGGCGCCGCTTTAGGAATTGAGTATTATTACAAGGACATGATATTTGCCTTGGGGTTTAATAGAACAAATGGGGTTAGTGCCCTTTCCTGGGGCATGCACCTTATCCCCGGGAATACAAAAAATGTTTTGATAAGCGAATATATCTCATTGGGAATAAGGTCTTACAGAAAAAAGGATTATGAAAAGGCCTCCGGATATTTCAATAAGGCATTGGGTATATCACCCGACAATCCCGACGCTCTCCAATTTATCAATATCACCAAAGAACGTATAGCGAAAGAGCGTGAAGGCCTCATTAATAAGTGGAGCCTGAAGATATATAAGCTTATCAAGAGCAAAAAATATAAAGCCGCAAGATCCGAGTATAATAAATTAAAAAAGCGTTATCCGCAAGACAAACTTAAGTGGAAAAAGATAGAAACTATGTTTTCTGTTGTAAAAACACCTTTATCAAAGAAGAAGTCACCTGCCGCCGGATATTTGGAAGAAGCTCAGAAATTATTGAGCTCAGGCGCCCTTGTTGCTGCCCGCGCCCTTCTTCAAAAGGCCTCTTCATCTTCTCCTTCCCCCACGGTTGAAAAAGCCCTCGAAGCCGCATTTGAAGAGCTTGCTGGAAAAGTTGAAGTTAAGGTAAATGCGCTTATTGATTCCATCCCGTCGAAAGACTCGGATGAAACACTGCCTGTTCTTAAGGAAATTCTGACTCTGGATCCTTCGAATGAACTTGCAAAAAACCGAATAATATTGTATTATCTTGAGTTGGGAGAAAGGCAGTATCGCGACGAAAAATATGTCGAAGCTCTTGAATTGTGGGAGAACATATTAGTCCTTGACCCCGATAATAAGGATGCGCTTTTGTATATTGAAACCGTAAGAAAGAGGATAAAATAAATGTTTGCCGATTGGAACCTTAAATGGAAGTTATTTTCAATTATTTCCGTTACTCTTTTATTGGCTGTTCTTTTCTTCTCTTTCTTGATCAATACATACGAGAAACAATTGCTGCTGAAGATACATCATGAAAAGGGCCGTGGGCTTTCACAGATCATCCTTCAGAATCTCAAGGTAATGATGATCTCCGGGAACAAACTTCAAATACTTGATTTTCTCAACTCCAAGGTATCAGATGAAGTGCAGGATATCTCTTTGATCAAATTGGACGAAGAGAAAGTGCTTTATTCGACCGCGCGGGATATTGAAGGAACTGATATTTCCGCTTCAGATGTCGAGTTCTTAAGTGATATTAAGGCGGAATTCATTAAATCTCCATCCCATAATGGCGGCGCGATCAAAGCGTATTATGTTTATGTGGGAAATACTTTTTTTAGAGACTCCGGCACTTTCGTATTGCGGATAGATTACTCTCAGCAGGTTATATATGATTTTATCAGGAAACAGACAAATCAGATAATGTTTGTTTCCATAGTTATTCTCCTTCTCGGCTTTGCCATCAGCTTCATAACGGGTTCCTTGTTGACCCGGCCGGTTAACAGCTTGATGGAGGGTATCATAGAATTGGGGAAGGGTAACCTTGATTTCAAGATCAATTTATCAACCAAGGATGAATTCGGAAGATTGGCGGGTGCCTTTAACAGGATGAGCGAAAATCTCCAATTCGCTCAAAAACAGATAATCGTTAAGGAGCTTATGGAAAGGGATTTTAAAATGGCTCAGGAAATACAGAACGCCCTTTTCATAAAAGAAGTTCCCGCATCTGAAATACTTGATATCACCCCATTTTATGAGGCTGCTCGAATGATCGGTGGTGATTATTATGATATTATGACCCGTGATGATAAGAAAACGGTCCTGGTGGCAGACGTCTCCGGCAAAGGCATTCCCGGTTCTCTTATTATGGTGATGCTCCGAAGCCTTATCAGGGCGCAGTATTATGGGGAAGATAATCTTAGGGAGTTGATCATGAAGGTTAATCACCTTCTGATGCAGGATATACAGCCCGGTAAATTCGTTACTTTGCTTATCGCGGATTTTCATGAGAAAACAGAAACCGTTTCTATAATCAATGCGGGCCATATCCCGCTCTACAAATACATAGCCAAAGAAGACCGTGTTGAAGAACTGGTGCCTTCAGGACTCGGACTGGGATTGAATGACGGCGTTATTTTTGACCAGAATTTGGATCTCGGCGAGGATAAAATGGCTCCGGGCGATATCTATCTATTCTGCACCGACGGTGCGACGGAGGCTATGAATCCGAACAAAGATCAATTTGGCGAAGAGCGACTTGCCAATGCATTGAAGCAATACAAGGACCAGGGGTCCAAAGAAATAGTTGAAAATATTAGAAAAGATATAAAATCTTTCCTGGCAGGAGAGGAGTTCAATGATGACTTCACCCTGGTAGTAGTTAAACGGAACAATAAGGAGGTTTAGATGGCGAATCTTGAAATCATACCCGAAGAGAAAACTGATGTTACAATTCTACATCTAAAAGGATTTCTAGACGCTTATACATTCCAAGAATTTGAAAACAAGTTGAAGGAATTGGTTGATGACGAGAAGATCAAGATCATTGTAGCTATGGATGAGCTTGACTATATTTCATCTGCCGGACTGGGAGTGTTTATGAGTGTGATAGGCCAGATCAGGGCTAAAGGCGGCGATGTTAAATTAACTCAGCTTAATTCCAAGGTATTTAAAGTTTTCGAACTTCTTGGTTTTACTAAGCTTTTTCAAACCTTTGATAATATTGAAGAGGCCGTAGATAATTTTAAATGAGAGTCCTTATCACCGGCGTTGCGGGCTTCATAGGCTCTAATCTCGCCGGTAAGTTTCTTTCAAACGGTCACTCCGTCATTGGAATTGATAAGTTTTCCGATTATTATTCCCGCGCACAGAAAGAATTTAATCTATCCAAATTAATTTCACATAGGGAATTTAATTTCATAGAGACGGATCTTATGTGGGCCGGGCTTGAGGAAGCGCTTAAAAACAGTGATATTATATTCCACCTGGCCGCCCAGCCCGGGGTATTGCATTCCTGGGGCGAGAATTTCAATATTTATGTCCGCAATAATATTTTGGCCACTCAATATCTCTTGGAGATCTTAAAGTACCATCCTGAAAAGCCATTGATCTTCGCCTCATCATCTTCGGTATACGGAAACACCTATCATATTCCTATGAACGAGGAAAATATTTTAAACCCGATATCGCCATACGGCCTGACCAAATTAACATGCGAGAAGCTTTTGGAACTATACCATGGCGCTTGGGGGATCAAATACCTTTGTTTGCGGTTCTTTACGGTCTTCGGCCCCGGTCAGAGGCCGGATATGGCTATTCATAAATTTCTCAAGGCAGCTTTGCACAAAGAGAAGATAAGTATTTACGGCGATGGAGAACAGCGCCGTGATTTTACATATATAGAAACCTTAACAGATTTTTTACTTGGGATCATAGATAATAAGAAGTGGGGAATAACCCTGAATGTCGGCGGAGGGAAATACATCACCGTAAACGAGGCCGTCTCGATGATCTCCTCCATTGCGGGAAAAAAAATGGATGTTCAGTATATTGAGAAACAAAAAGGAGATATGAATGAGACCCTTGCCGATATCGATCGTGCCGCGGAGCTTTTCGATTATGCTCCAAGTTTCAATATAGAGGATGGGATCGCATCCCAGTGGGAATGGATAAAGAACTTTTACGCATAAAAAATGCCGCATTTTCTTCTTTTGGCGATGCCTTTGAGACCTTTTCTGCAGATCCTGTAATATTTGACATGTTGCGCTCAGCTTCCGCCCTAATAGCAGATGCATTTGCCGGAGGTGGGAAATTACTGATCTGTGGAAACGGAGGTTCGGCCGCTGATTCTCAACATATGGCGGCAGAATATATCGTAAGACTGCATGCCGATGACCAACGGCGCCCGCTTCCCGCTATAGCGCTGACAACCGATACTTCAAATATCACCGCCTGTGCAAATGATCTTGGTTTCGAGAAGATATTTGAAAGGCAAGTACGGGCTTTGGGAAGCCGTAATGATGTATTTCTTGGTATATCCACAAGCGGCCGCTCTGAGAACATTGTCCTTGCCGTTGACGCCGCGGCTGAGTTGGGTATGAAAACTATCCTTCTGACAGGTCCTCAGAACGCTCCCTCCTCTCCTACTGTTCAGATAAAAGTTCAAGGTAATAATGTGCGGGATATTCAAATGCTGCACCTGTTCTGTGAACATATGATTGTTGAAATGACGCTGTATCTTCTTTCTGAAAGGGGATATATTTGATTTTTCCTTTTAAATACATTACAATATCAATAGGAGATAAATATGCCTAGGGGACAGAAGAGTTCTAAAGAAACCGTAGAGAAGAAAAAGTCTGTGGAAAATATCTTTAATATTTCAGAAATATTTCATAAGATATGGAGCGGAAAGAATTCCCTTCAAAGATCGATCTTGCTTTCAGTATGGTTGCTTCTATCTGTATTGGTATTAAGCTTGGGCTTTGTTTTCGGATATATTTTTCAATACATAAAAAATATTTTGGAGGATAAGAGAGAATTTCTTCCCGATTGGAGTTTCAAAGAAGGCATCGGCAAATTTTACCTTAACGGCTGGAAGCTATTTCTGGTGGTGCTGCCCTATATTTTACTCAATTGGCTTCTGTCATATCTTTTCATAAGAAATATTCTTTTCTTCATTCCGGTGCTTTTTTATATTTTTTCTGTTTTTACTCTTCCCTACAATATGATCCGTTATGTTGAATGTGAAGATTATAAGAAGCTTCTTGACTTGAACTCATATTGGGAGTTCTTAACCGGGAGGTTTTTTGAGATAATTGGACTTGTGATGTTAAGTATAGGGATCTACGCCTTTGCCATGCTTGGGGTCATTGGCCTGATCTTCGTGGCTTTCACACTCTCTTGGGCCATGCTGATCACCACTTATCAATGGACTGTCCTTTACAAAGAAAATAAATAATAGGAGGATGATATGAGGAACAAATTAGTACCCATTATTCTTATTGTAGCTGTTTTGGGTTTTGTTGGTTTTATGACCACAGGATGCAGCACTTCTGACGATGAATCCACATTAGAGCTTTATGTCTTTAATATTGACCCACTCGATAATTACTATAAGGTGGGAGCGTCAACCTGTGGACCTGAGACAAAGGTTACCATTTCATGCGTATACTACGGCGATTCGGAAGTCGCCCCCAAAGGGGTCTTTATAAATCGTATAACACTAATTGCGCAGAATTCTTCCGAAGTAGCGATTGTCGCTGTTGACGATAAAGTTATCTACACAAGCTATTTTATACCGGTTGGAGAAGACAATATTGTTATTTTTGGAGATATCACTTGGCTTTCTTTGCGAACTTGGTTGGATGCTCAAACTCCCACGGGAACAGAGGAAATGGTTATCAAAATATATATCGAAGGTGAAGATACATCAGGAAATACCCTGAATGCGGTTACTTACTTTACCGTTTTCTATTACTAACATATTGACTTCTTTTCATCAATAGAATATAATTACCTCTTCACGGGGAGTGGCGCAGGTGGCTAGCGCGCATGGTTTGGGACCATGAGGCCGCGGGTTCAAGTCCCGCTTCCCCGACCATTATTATTTTTAAGAGAACAAATGCGTCCTTAGCTCAACGGATAGAGCGTCGGGCTTCGAACCCGCAGGCTGCAGGTTCGAATCCTGCAGGGCGCATTTCTTTATGAGAAGAAGGTTAAAAATGCAAGCAATATTCACATCCGTAACCGGAAAATCGTTATTTCGTTTAACACTTTAATTTTCCTGTTCCAATCATATCACGCCGCACCCCAAACAAGATATGGGACATGTCGTACGCCGTAGGCGTTCGTCTGTCCCGATGTAAAAGTACCAAGCGAAGAGTTGACAGGAAGCGTAGCGTGTAAACTCTTTGTCCCGTTAGAATCACATGGGTAAATCAACATATAATATGTATTTTGAATGTAACAAGAAACACATCCGTAACCGAAAAATCATTATTTCGTTATTTTCATTAAAATCATCCGTTTAAACAATAGAACACCGGAACAAAGTAAGATAGGGGACAGGCTTCGCAGTGCACCAGTGGACCCAGGGACAAGTGCACCAGTGGGGAATGAAAATTGTGAGACCGATAAGTACTATATTTGTCATTCTGAAGGAGTGTTAGCGACTGAAGAATCCATCCCCTTCCTATCCCCACTTCACACGCGGCACGTCACACATCACACGTGCGCCGTGCTACACCCTCTCGATCAGTTTTTTCTCAAGAAGTTCCGCCACCATTTTCCCATTTAAATATTCATCGGGAGTTAATGCGCGATTCTTCGAAACCTTTTCCAGAAGCCCGTTGAAAAAATCCATGCGCTTCAACAATGCTTCTTCCGAGACTACTTTCTCTGTGCGGAGAATAAATCCATCTTTGATAGTCAGAACATAATATCCCGGGCCATTGAAGTTCTTTGCTTTGAAGACACCTGATAATTGATAGAGATATTCAAGTTCTCTTACCATGGCATCCAATGTATTCAGATATTTATACCTGAGGTCTCCGTCGTTCTTTTGAGTCTCCTTCATTAGCTTTCTAAGTACCTTCGAAGGATTAATAAAGAATTCATTCAATTTCTTCATGTATTTTTTCCTACGGTCCTTGGATTTACACGGTGCGATGCACTTGCGTGTAAGGAATTTGATACATAATGTAGGAGATTCATAGAAATACCCTTTACAGGTTGGCAAGTCCATCAGATTTTCCAAGGTAAGAAGAACTCTATCAAGATTATATTCCTTCTTGAGAGGTCCAAGAAAGAGCGCTCCTTTTGCCGGCGGTGTATCTGAAATGGTTAAGAAGAGAAGATCTTGGCTCGGGTCGGTCACGATATAAGAATAGCCTTGTGGAGAGGAGACCTTTCTATTGAAGGGAGGCCTAAATCGTCTCAGGAACTTCCGTTCTTCAAATATCATCGAAAGAATATTCTTTTCTTCTATGCAGTCAATATATTTAGTACTTTCCAATAGTTCCTTTCGATGTTTATTCTCCGGCACACGCTTGATCTGTGCTCTTACTGCGGATTGTATGCTCATGCCCTTTCCAACATAGAGCACCCTTCTTTTTGAATCTCTGAAAATATATAAACCCGGAACCTTTGGGAGAGATTTGATCTTGGAGAGGGATAATTGAGTATCAAGGACAATGCCGATATCTCCATTTATATCAGTATCTTTGATGACGAACATTGATGTATGTCCCTTGTATATCCGCAATTGCTTAAAATTGAAGTGACATTTGAAGCTCTTCCTTCTGAACTGATGTAAAGGAAGTGAATCAAAAAGCGACCTTTCGACCTTGCCTTCAAAACGGATCTTCCCATAGCCGTTCCGGGGAATACGCTTAAGAAGTTTATATGCATCCTCTTTGATCTTCTCCTCGCTCTTCCCGTCTAATTTTAGCTTGTATTCGAACATATGCCGGCATCTCAAATTAATGAAGGTTGACTCGATAATTGCGTTGTCATCAACCGTGATATCATAGAATCCCTTTTTTTCATGTATCTCTGAAAAGGTGATCCTCTCCTGAGCTCCCGGAAAAAAAATATTCTGCTTCTTTGTCTTCGGATGACGAATGATCTGTTTGCGGTGGATGTGGCCGATCCCGACATAATCGAATTCTTTCGGGATGATATCCTTTGAAAGCACTTCGGGGAATCTTCCGAATCTGTAGCCGATAGGGCCAACTTTTGCTCCATGCAGCAATTGATGCAGCATGAGTATCTTGAAATCAGCCCGTTTTTTACTCCAATTCGTCTGCTCCATCGCCTGTGCAAATAATTTATTCACCCTCGTCTTACCATCTTTCATATAAGGGATGCCGCAAATCATCACCTTTTTCTTTCCTAACCGGTATATTCGTGCTCCCGGCTGGCAGAAAACGTGAAGATTCTTAAATCTTGAAGTAAAGGAGTCGGGAAAGCAGGTTTTTTCGTGATTTCCCTTGATAAGGAATATCGGGATCCCCAAATTGTCGATCTCCAGCAGGGGCTTTATCGTCAGCTCCTGAATATAATGTGAGGGTTCTCTGTCAAAAAGGTCTCCTGTATGCAGGATAAAGTCGATGTCTTTGGCGTGCTTCAGAATATAATCGGTAATCAGAAAATAATTCTTGAAAAAGTCCTTTCCTCTGAATATCTCGGGATCCTGTCCTTTAGAGGCAGGAAAGTGGTCGCCAAGATGGGTATCACTGAAGTGAACGAATCTCATCAGAACCTTGTCTCCAGAAAAATGTCAAAGCGTTTCTGCTTCAGATCCATGTCGAGATTGAGAAAATGAGCGTCAAAAAAGGCATCAAGCGTATTGTAGACCCAAAATACTACGAGAGCGGTTATCAAATATTGATTCAGATAATACATCTCCTCATACTTATCATAAAGGGCTTCAACATCTGCCGGGGCTTTTTCAAATGCCGCCAGGTATTCATCATAGGCGCTCTGAACGCCCTCGTATCCGCTAAAACTGTAATATGTTCCGGCCCCCGCCAAAGAGAAAAATAGAACTGCCTTAATGAACTTGCCATTAAAACCCTGTCCCAAGCCGGGCATCAGGAGGGATTGCCCCCCTCTGATCCATGGAGCCGCAGCACTTTCTCCGCAGGGAAAAGAAAAGGAAAGAAAAGAGAATAGTATTATGAGGAGAGGGAGTAATACTTTTTTAATACGATCTCCTTCACTGTCTTTTTGAACCCTTTATCGAGGAACTCTACCATCGGCGCCCATTCTCCATCTACTTTTATAGCGGGATCACCGATGCCGTCACCGTATCTCCCACCGATAAAAACGGGGATCGACTTTATCAGAAATTCACCATTGATCTCTATTTCACCGTAGCCTTTCAGAGTTCCACTGTCTTTGGCCCTCACATCGGCCTTCGTGATCTCGGTTGTTGACGCGCTGGCTATGCTTTTATTGATTATGGCATCGGCCACCATTGCAAGAAAGCCCGGGTCATTTGCCCATACGAAATAATATTTCTTCCCATTCCACTCATTATAAGGCATTATGGCCTTTCCATTTGTAATGGTAATTCCCGATATCTTGATCTTCTCATTGATAGTGACACTGTATTTCCCGTCGTCGCTCTTCGCGAAAGCTGTTATCTTTGAAGCAAAGTCTTTCTTTACCGCTTCTTTGACAACTTGCTTTTTGACTTCTTCAGCTTCCTTTATTGCTTCCTGCTCTTTTTCCTGAAGATACTCATCTTCATCTTCTCCCATCGATTGATCAAAGACAACATCCTTCATATCGTCCGCATCGACAGAAGTAGAGTCGAACTTGCGCTCTACCGGCTGTGAAGTATCTTCTTTGGCGCACGCCGCGAACAGCAGAATAATGATGGCAACAAAAATTATCGTGAACTTCTTCATACTTAACCCTCCTGGGTATCCAGAGCTGTGTTCTTAAATATTTCTTCTACGCTTGTGATCCCTTTCAGGATCTTGATGATGCCTGACTTCCTCAGGGATTTCATTCCTTGTTTATAGGCGATCCCCTTGATCTCAGAAATGGGCTTGTGTAGATTTATTGCATTCTTGATCTCCTGAGAGATCCCGAGTACTTCATAAACTGCGGTTCGCCCCTTATAACCTGTGCCATTACATTTCGGGCATCCTTTTCCCTTGTATACCTTAACATCATTCACCTTTTCGGCGGGTATGCCCAGCTCGATAAGATTTTCTTTAGTGGTGTCGGTATCTTCGATTTTGCAGTTTGAACAGACCTTTCTCACGAGCCTCTGAGCGACGATCATCAGGAGCGAACTTGAGATATTGAAAGGCTCGACCCCCATGTTTATCAAACGCGCAATAGTATCTACCGCCGAGTTCGTATGGAGCGTCGCAAAGACAAGGTGGCCTGTCTGCGCGGCCTTGATGGCTATGTCACCCGTTTCCAGGTCT
This sequence comes from bacterium, assembly GCA_023133295.1. GTDB lineage: Bacteria > AUK180 > AUK180 > AUK180 > AUK180 > JAGLWT01. The sequence continues at coordinate 28,455 of JAGLWT010000082.1, forward strand.
CTGACCTCACCGATCATTACGATTTCGGGGTCAGCCCTCAGGAAAGATTTCAATGCAGCCGCAAAAGTAAGTCCGATCTCCGGTTTTGCCTGTACTTGATTCAATCCTTCGATATCGAATTCCACAGGGTCTTCAACCGTCATTATATTGACCTCTTCAGAGTTAAGGAGTTTCAATGATGTTGACAAAGTCCATGTTTTTCCGGAACCTGTGGGGCCGGTGATCAGGATCATGCCCCAGGGAGATTCTATACTCTTTTTAAAGATCTCCATTTGATCCTGTTCAAATCCCAGCATATCAAGGGTAACCTCTCCTTCACCCTTATCCAGGATTCTGATAACCACTTTTTCGCCATGTACACAAGGTACTGTGGCAACTCTGAGATCGATCTTACGGCCCTCATACTTGACCTGTGCCTTTCCGTCCTGAGGAACTCTTCTCTCAGATATCTTAAGGTGAGAGATGATCTTAATTCTGGAAACGATCCCCATTATGAAATTTTTGGGCAATTGGTCAGCTGTTTTCAGAACTCCGTCATTCCTATACCTCAATCTTACATATGTATCATAGGGTTCTATATGAATATCAGAAGCGCCTTTTCTGATCCCGTTGAAAATTATCTGATTGACCAATTTTACCATGGGCTTTTCTTCGCCCCCGATGGCTTCTTCGGTCTCTTCGTCCATCTCCTCTCCGTCAAGGCTCATTACCTCCATTACGGTATCCTGGAAATCCTTGGTCTTATCCTCAATGGTTTCCTTGGCGGATTTATAGTATCTGTCGATCGCGTCCAGAATGCTTCTTTCGGTGGATATCGCCGGTTCGATGGTACAGTTGGTGATGAAGGTGAGATCTTCAATAAGCTTTCTGTCTTCCGGGTTCTGCATGACCACTGTCAGTGTATCTCCCAATTTCTCTATGGGAACTACCTGATGTTTCTTTGCCACATCCGGGGGAATAAGAGCCAGCACTTCCTTTTCTATTTCCCAATTGTCGAGGTTTACCGCGATTATTCCAAGCTGCTGCTGAAGAAAATTCAATACCTTTTCTTCATCCACCATTTTTTCTGAGATAATGATCGAGCCTAATTTCCCGCCTTGCTTTCCCTGTACTTCCAGGGCCTTATCGAGTTGCTCCTGGGTGATCATTCCTTCTTTTAATAACATTTCTCCAATTCGCATAATTACTCCTATTCAGCAGAGAAGAAAGCCGAATAACCTTTGTATGTTTCCCAAAGATCCGCTTTTGAAACGATCTCAAACGGGGAATGCATACCCAAAAGTCCCGGCCCGGCGTCTATAGTATGTATACCCCATTTTGAGATGTGTTTGGCAATAGTGCCGCCTCCACCCTCATCGACCTTTCCAAGTTCGCCAAATTGCCATTGCACCTTGGCTTTATTAAATATATTCCTTATTTTTGCTGTGAATTCGGCAGTCGCCTCATTTGAAGAGAATTTGCCTCCGCTGCCGGTGAATTTCGTTATAACGATCCCGTAGCCTGATATCGCGGCATTGTCAATATCATGAACCTCCTTGAAAAGAGGATTGACCGCGGCATTGACATCAGCGGAAATGGCCTCCGAAAGGTGCATCGTCCGGGAAAGAGTATAATGGTCGGAGACCTTATCTTCCCTTTGAAGGAGGTCCGCGATGATATCCGCCAGCCAATTGGATTGTGCGCCTGTCGCTCCATCTGACCCGATCTCTTCCTTATCGATCAGGAACGCGATCGAGGTATACTTCAGTTGCGGTGAATCAAGCATTCCACGGAAAGCGGTATATGCGCATACACGGTCATCTTGTCCGTATCCACCGACCATTGAGCGGTCAAAACCGACATCTCTCGGATCATCCGCGGGTACGACCTCGAGGTCTGCGGATACGAAGTCCTCTTGAACGATCCCATATCTGGAATGAAGGAGTTCTAAAAGGAAGGAAGTGAGTTTTTTCTTGTCCTCTTCGCTTTTAACCTCTTTCTGTCCTGCCAATATCTTCAATTGTTCTCCGGAGACGAGTTCCGAAACGCCTTTGGAATACTGCACTTTCTTTGCGAGATGAGGCAGCAGGTCGGGTATTACGAAAACCGGATCACCGGGATCTTCTCCAACCGAGATCTTTACTTTGTCTCCATTGCCCTTTATTACAATGCCGTGTATCGCTAATGGCCGTGAGAGCCACTGATACTTCTTGATCCCGCCATAATAATGGGTCTTCAGCATACTCAAATTAGAGTCCTCAAAGAACGGCTTCTGCTTGAGATCCAGTCTGGGGGAATCGAGATGAGCCCCGATAATCCGAACGCCTTGTGATACCGGTTTTTTACCTTTTCTCACGATAGCGATAGCATGGTCCCTATTGACATAGTAGAGTTTCTTCCCGGATTTCCCGGTAGAAACGGCGCATTTATATCCTGCCTTCTTTGCGTTTTCGCGGAAAAAATCTACGGCTTCCCTTTCGGTCTTTACAAGTTTAAGAAAGGCCTTATATTCATCGGCGAATGTCATAACAGTTTTTTCTTCGGTCTGAGAATATACGGTCCAGAGATTTTTTAACTCAAAGGAGAGCTTATCCTTCTTTTTTTTCTTATTGGGCATTGAGTACCTCCTCGATCTTTTTTATATTTTCTTTATCAACAGGATTTAAGAGTTTCTCCTGTGCTAATATTCTGTAATATTCATACGCTCTCTTATATTGCTCAATAGTTAAACAAGAGCTTGCCATAACCCTCACAAATGTGATGAATTCCGGTTCTTTAAGAAATTCCGGCTTTATATACTTTATGGCCCTGCTGCCTGTCGCGACAGTCTTCTCGGGATCTTCCAGGATGAAGAAGGTGTAAAGCGTCATATCCTTCCAAAGTTCCCAGCTTTGAGGGTTGTTCCGTATTCCTTCCATGAGAAAATCTCTTCCCTGGTCCTTCTTCCCCCAATGCCTGTAAAGCAAGAATGCGCCCATACTGTAAGCCTTTATGAAATGAGGGTCGATCATAACGGCATATTTCATAAGAAAGAGAGAGCTCTTTTCGGAATTTGCGGCTTTGCCGCTAAATTCCCACATATGATGGTAGATATCGATCCTGTTCCAGAGAAATTCCGCAAAGAACTCTCTTACCCTGAGCTCCGCCCTTGTGGCGATGCTGTCCTCTCTCCCAAGTGCGCCGGGCCTGACCCGGATCATGTTCAACAAAGTAAATCCAAGGCAATAGGACAATAGCGCGATAATAAGGATGTACAGATATCTTCTATTCATTTTTGAACAACTTGATGTAAAGTACAGCCCCCATTAGTATATAGAGTATTCCTTTAAAGAACATTCCCTCAATTATTCCCGGATTGTTCCAGGGATGGTTAAGGATCTTGATATGTATAAAGTCCAGGTCTGACCGGACCAATGCTTCGTCTTCCTCCGCATCGTCGCCATTATGGGAGCCATGCGCATGGTGGTCCTCCGAACCATGTGTATGGTGTTCGTCAGCGTGTGTCATATGCCCCGGAACGATCATAGTATCATTATAGCGGTTTCGAATGTGGAATCCCAGAAAAAAAGAGATGATAAATAAGAGAATGAACGCAATGGTGAGAAGGGTATTTTTCTTCATCAGAATTCCTTCTTTCCAAAGATCCATGCGGCGAATAATACCAAAAAGAACATATAACCGCCCATGTACAGAAGCACGGATATGATATACCAGATATTCAAATGGCTCAATTGCATGACAGCGAGCTTGATATCCATGAACTCACTGTTAGGCAAGATGAATTTGATCAATTTTATTATTACAACCACCCATTGAGGATATGTCTGGGCCACTACCATATCAACATAGTCATAGGAGATCATGGCAAAAATATATGAGATGAAGGACGCCATCACCATGATGGTCGGCCTTAGGAAAATTGAGAAAAATATCAATATCGAAGTAAAAATGAAAAGGAAAAAATTCCGGAATATTATAGCCAGGAGCGTATAGGCCGCATACTCTTTGAGAGGTGCAAAGGCAAAAAACATAACAGCCAGCATGGTGAGCACGGTATAGATGCCGACAAATGCGTATATCCCGATGATCTTTCCGAGGAGGTATTGTACCTTATCTGTCGGTTTTGAAAGCACAAGATATATTGACTTCGTCTCGATCTCCCTTCGAATATGCCCCGCTGTAATGGCGAGGATCAGAATAAAGCCGAATATCTCATAAACAAAGAGTATTGAATCGACCAGTACCAGCGGTTGAACTCCTATGCCGAAAATATTCAGTGAACGCATCAGATATATGAGGATCAGCTCGATAAAGAAAATTCCGTAAAGGATCTTCTTTTTCAGTAATTTGAGAAAGGTGAAATGCGCGATATTGATGATATTATTCATCGTCTGCCCCTAAAAGCACCCTGGAGAAAAAGTCCGATACCCTTTCTCTTTCCCGGTAGAATTCGATGATCTCCACCTTATGTTCTTTAAGTTGGGCAAATATTTCTTTCTTTTCATTCAGTCCGATGCGGATCTCAATTTCTCCTGCCGTATTCTTTGTGCCTTGATACTTTTTGATAATATCAGCGGGACATTGTTCTGAAGTCCGGAGCATATAGGTACTTCTTATCTGAAGCAGTTTGTCCTTCGCGCCGTAGCGCAGTAGCCGTCCATTATGCAATATCCCTAAATGGTCGCAAAGCCCTTCCGCTTCATCCAAAAAGTGAGTTGACAAGAGTATCGTTTTTCCCTTATCCTTTTCATTTCTTACAAAATCCCGGATCTCCCTCTGGGAAATAGGGTCCAGTCCGGAAGTCGGTTCATCAAGGATCAGCAGCTCAGGTGAATGCAAAAGAGCCTGTATGATGGCTACCTTCTGCGCCATACCTTTTGAAAAGGCCGAGATCGGCGTATCTTTATAGCCCAGTATGCCGAACATCGACAGAAGCTCATCAATGCGCTTCAATAATACTGCCTTATCTATCTTGAAAAACCTGCCATAAAAAAGAAGCGTTTCCTTGGCAGTAAACTCACGGTCGAGATATGAGGTCTCGGGGAGATATCCCACCTTTTGCTTTGCCTTTACATCGGAAGGGGGCCTTCCCAAAACAAATAATTCCCCCTTGTTCGGGTGAAGCAATCCGAGAAGGAGCTTGATCGCGGTTGTTTTTCCCGCGCCGTTTCGTCCAAGAAGCCCGAATACCATGCCTCGCTTCACTGAGAATGTAACATTATTCAGGCCGGTGATCTTCTTGCCGTTCTTTTTATAGATCTTGGTAACATTTCTCAGTTCAATGATCTTGGAATCATGCCCAATGGTCAATGTTCACCTCTTTGAATACATTATCGTTTCTTTCCAATTCCTCGAGCAGGGCTTCCCCCTCTTTGAAGAATTTACCTGTTTCCGCATATTCCGAGTAATGTTCGAACAGTTTAGAGAAATTTTCCCAATGAAAGGTTATCCTATTTTCGGAATAATCCCGGGCCGACCATGTTGAGATGAGAAACTGCCAATCTGAGGATTCCAGAAGGAGCAGCTCTCTGGCGAGCTGTTTTAATATGCGCCGCGCTAATTTGTCCTTGCGGTCATGTTCCTGGACGGCTTTTACAAAAGTGTCTTCCGCCTGGTATATTAATTTCCAGGTCCATTTCGTCCAATCGTTCATCCAGATATAGTGGAAGCCGCCTTGTCCCCAGGAACCTTCGGGCAGAGACACCTTTCCCCGCACCTGGTCAACTTCTACAGGTTGAGATGCGAATTCCGCCTGTACCTTAGTGCTTTTCTCCAGGTTTCTGAAAAGAAGCTCGATCCAATGCACGCCTTCGAACCACCAATGCCCGAAAAGCTCGGCATCGTAAAGCGCTACGATCTGGTTATTTTCTTTCTTTTCTTTTGATGCGATGTTATCCAGCAGAGATACAAAATGTTCTGCATGACGGCGTGAACGGTCAAGCGCCTCTTCGGGATCATACGGGAGCTTATCTCCCAGTGAAACATCACCCCCTGTGACACGCCAGTACTTGTGCCCGCCCGGGAATTTCTTTTTATGGAATTCTAAATAATTGGGGTCTCCGGGATATCCGTCCTTAGCGCTCCAGACCTGGGATCCGGTCTTCTCGTCCCGGATCAAAACATATACGGGATCCTTTTCATGTTCATGAATTAGATAAATATTATGTTCGTTCAATTCCTTATCGAGATTCTTGCCCGTGCTATTTTTATTAAATTGTTCCCATAATGCCTGCAGTCCTTTGAATCTTTCAAGGTAAACCCCTTTTGCTTCAGAGTTTCTGATCATATGAGTGTCCGTGAAGAAATACTTTATTCCATGTTTGGAGAGGAATTCCTCAACGCCTTGTCTCTTTTTGGGCTCTCCTCCGCCAAGGGGAGATTCCCAGAGGTATGCGGGGCGATAGGCGTTCTCGGGCAGCCAGATCCCTCTTGGTTTCCTCTTGAAGTGCTTCTTGAAACAATCGACCGCGGTGCCTATTTGGCCGGAGATCGCATTGTCGTTACCCAGCAGGGGAAGATATCCATGTGTCGCGGCACAGGTGATCACTTCGATACTGCCCTCTTTGTCCAATCGGGCGTATTCCGCTACGATATTTTCATTGATCTCCTCAAAGAACTCAAGTGTCTGTCTGTAGTAATTATCCCAAAAAAGCGCAAGGTCATAGAGATTGCTCTGGCCGGTCTTCTTGAAATAAATGGAATCATCAATGGCATTTCGGATCTTGATCTGCAGATAATCCTTGAATTCCGCCTTGAACTCCCTCATTGACAATTGTTCAAGAAGTATCGGCGTAATATTCAAGGTCATTTTAGCACTGATCCCATCAGCTTTCAGGGCTTGAAATGACCTTAAAATGGGAATATATGTCTCGGCTGCCGCTTCATGCAGCCAGTCGGTCCCATGTGGCCATGTGCCATGATTTACAACATAGGGCAGATGGGCATGCAGAACAAGGATAAAATTGTGTTTATTCATAGAACAATTATACACATTCTTATGGATAATTGCAAGACGGCAGGAACCCTCGGGCGCCTTTTCAAACGTTACCGTAATTTTGAAAAAACATGGAAATTAGTGTAAAATCCTCTTATGAGAGGACTTTCTTTTCTATTGCTTATTTTTCTGATCGCATGCCCTGCATTCGGAGATGATCTAGATCTTTCCGGAGAGGGGATACAGATCAAGCGGTATTCAGATTTCTATGAATACTTTATTTCAAGCGGTACGGTGAAGGATTCCGAAGGTGCAACGATCTCGGGTGCCAATATCAGATTATGTAAAAAAGATGAGGGCTATCATCTGCATACGGATGACCCGGTGTATTTTTCATCTCCACGGATAAGATCGATACACTCACAAGGCATGGACTATTATTCCGGCAAGAAGGAAGGGGTTCTGGCCCCTCCAGTTGTGGCTTACACCGATGATGGCATCCTTTCATCCGATGATCCGGTACGTTTCAGCAGCGGCTCATTAAGCGGCGACGGGAGCTTTGTTTTCCGGTCAGAGGAGCATACCCTCTACGGAACCGGGTATTATTACGGTGACGATGTGATCACGGTCGCTGAGAATATACGGTCTGAAGGTTCAGGGGGAATCTTCCTCGGTGATAAAGGGAGATATGATCTGCGGACCGGCGAATTGATATTATCCTCACCCGGTGAGTTTATCGGAAACGACCGACGATTGTTTTTTGATGACCTTATCTTTAATGAGCAGACGGGTGATCTTAAAGGCAGCAATATTGTCATTAAAGGAGATACTTCTCTCAGTGGCGCGCGGTTCACAGGTTTGATGAAAGAAGGGCAATTGGTGCATTATCGCCTGGAAGGCGACCCTGTGATCGAACTTGAAGGGAATACGATCACCGGAAGGGTACTTATCGGAGATACTTCGACAGCGGAGATGAAGGGAAGTCCGATGCTGACCATACATTCGAATACCGAAACGATACAGTTATTTCCCAAAGAGTTGCTCTACAGTATATCCGAGAATCGCGCTTATTGCACGAAGATAATTAGGGGGAGTGACACTTCAGGCAGAATATATTTCGCCCGCGGCCTTGAGTTGTTCAGAAATGGTGATATGTTGATAAATGACGGCTTCACCGTTTACGGCACCGATCACCTTCTTTCGAGCATTAGTGTGCGGATGGATTCCGGCACAATGACGCTTTCGGGCGACGGCCACCTCATCATCTCTCCTGAAGATGAAGCAGAATACTCCGTGTATTTTTCAACCGCTGTCCTCGACGATATATCCGCAAAGAGGGCTTTTCTGCCTTTCGCTGTTCTGGAAAGACCGGATGAACTAGCTCGCTGTGATTCTCTTAATATTTCATGGGCTGATACGAGGACACTCTCAGGAAGAAACCTTGAGCTATATTCCGAAAAGGATAAATTCTATTTGCAGACACCCGAATTTTACGGCGAGGGCGACTTGATCTTTTTCCCGGCCGCGACCGATCTTTTCAGTATTTCGGGAACGATGGACCGGTCTTTTGACCTGGACCCCTCCCAGGTCGATCAGCAGATCAAGGCCTCCAAAGCCTATTATGACCGTTCAAGCGGAGAACTGTACGCAACCGGGGTCTTGACCAAGCAGGAGCAATGGTGGATCTATTCACGCCGGCTTCTGATAAAAGACAGCACGACCCTGTATTTGAAAGGCGCCAAGGTAACAACATGCGACAATTGGAACCCCCATTATCATTTCGCGGTCTCAGACCTGAAGATCATAAGAGAGGATAAAATGATGTTCCGTTCCGCCCTGTATTATATCGGCGGCCTTCCGATATTGTACCTTCCTTTCTATGTGCGCGACATTGATCCTGATGAGGGAATGCTCGTGACAAGGCTCGGGCGGGAAAGTTATTCCGGTTATTTCATTAAGAACAAGATACTTTTTCGCCCAGACGGTTCCACAAAATGGAAGCTGAATTTGCTTCTGGATTATATGACAGAGCGGGATCTTGGATTGGGAGTTGAGGGCAAATATAAGATTAAGAACGGCTCAGGAGAAGGGATCGTCTATTTCAACAGGGATTGGAATAATATATTCGTAAAAGACAGTTCTTATACTGATATGTATAAAGTAAATATATCCGCTTTGCAAAGGGCTTACGGTGCGCATATGAGATTGTCTCTTGACCTCAGCAATGAAAGCTATATGAATCGTTACTTTCAGGCGTATGATGATTATATTAATCAGAAAGAATTCATAAACAAAGCGAGTGTTTCCGGAGATATTTTCAAGCTCCTCCACCTTTCGGCCGCCGCCTCCTTCAGGAAATACGAATACGCGTCTTCCGAGTCTACCGAAGAGATCCTTCCTTCAATTTCTTTGAACTTAAGAAGGATCCCTATCGGCCCGCTCTATTTACAGATGAACAATAATTATCTCAGAAAGAATTCGGTCGGCAGCGGAGCCTCATCTGCTGTTCTTTCGGTTAAGCCGCTGAATATGCGGATACTGACATTGAATTTTGGAGGCACCTTCGCCATGAGTTACCGACAAAATGCAAAGGGTTCTCCGTATCTTACCTTCTTACATACTCCGCTGACGATCGGCCTTTCCTCGAATGCCTACAGGATCTATGGAAGCGGAGATCTACAGATCAAGCATACGGTCAATCCCTCTCTTTCATTCAGATACGACCACCCTTTTCCCATTTCTTCAGAAGCCGACTTGATAGGAACGGCGGGATATTTTTCTTCCCCTGTAAGAAGCCTCAGTTTTAAGATGAAGAATCTGATATCGTATAAGATCGGCGACCGGGTCAAGAATTTCGGCGAACTCTCTCTTTCGGGATACTATGATTTTTCTTTGAAAAAGATCCCGGGCATACAGATCTATTCTACTATTTCTCCTTATCGCCTATCCCTCTCGGCCTATTATGATCTCTTAGCGGAGGAGTTGAGATATTTCAATCTCTCAACGAGTAGAAGTTTCGGGAAATTTAATATATATACAACATTGTATAAATATACTGAATTCACGCAAACACTGGCATTGTCATATTCAGGGGAAAATTTGACTTTTCGTATAGGCTTGGGGTACAATTACTATGGAAGCAATATTGCGGAGAGATTTTACAAAAGGGATATTGACCTGTCTTTTCCGCTGCATTGCTTCGTAGTTAAATTGACATATCAACAGCAGTATATCGGAAACGCTCTTTCCTTGAACAAATTTCTCTTCTCTGTGGAGATAGGTAAATTCCCGGGTAGCGATCTGAAGATAGAAGGTGATTTTTTGAATGATATTTTAAGTGTGATGGGTAATCGAGAACCCATGCCAATATAAGGAGTGATTATGAAGACAGCTCCCCGTCCCGGCTGGGACGAATACTTTATGCGCCTGACATATGATGTTGCCCGGCGGTCCACGTGTCTGCGAAGAAGGGTCGGCGCCGTTTTGGTCAGGAAAAATAGAATAATCGCTTCCGGGTATAATGGCGCTCCCAATAAATTGAAACATTGCCTGGACCTTGGCTGTCTCAGGAATGAAATGAAAATAGAGTCAGGGACGAAGCTCGAGATCTGCCGGGGCCTGCACGCCGAACAGAATGCACTTATTCAAGCTGCGAGATTCGGAACATCTACTGATAAATGCACCTGTTATGTAACGCATCACCCATGCATCATATGCGCAAAGCTTCTTATCAATGCGGGGGTTGAAAGGATCGTCTATTCTGAGGAGTACCCTGATAAGAAGGGGTTATCATCAAGCTTTCTAAAGGAAGCGGGAGTTAAAGTTGAGCAATATGAACAAAGTAGCGGCCGTTAGTATTTTTTTGCTTCTTGTCACGGGATGTTCTTTTGACGTCAAAGATGTACCGCCTGTAAATCCGGAAATGAAAAGTGAACTTATATACACTTCGGACCTTCCTATAAGGGTCTTTACCGGCTGCGGCGATGCCGCCGTTATTGTTGATGACGGGGTCAAATATCTCTCTTCCGGGAAGACGGAAGATATAAGTTTCAGTGTCAATGCCGTTGCTTCGCAGATCTTCAAAATTAAGTGCATTGGAGCTAAATTCTATATCTGTACCTTTTCAGGACTTTTCGAGATCGATCCTTCCCAAAAGAAGATCAATGGCTATTTTACATCAAATCAAACCGTATCTTCTGACCGTGTGAACGATATTTGCGGAAATGACGATATTCTCTTTGCCGCAACCGATAACGGGCTTACTGTGCATACATTGAATCCCGCATTGAATATACAATATGAGAAGTACAAAGGGATACGCACGATCGATTCATGGTATTCGCTTGATACGGAGAATTCTCCGATCTCGGACAATGAATGTCTCAAGTGTGAGCTTATCGGCAATCTTCTTTGTATCGTTACCGCAAGTGCGGTTACCATTTATGACCTTGATCTGGATACTGTTGAAAACTATTCCTATGGTGAATTCTTTGACGGCTTCAAGGTTACTGCTGTCCACTCTATAAACGGAAGAATATTCTTTGCCACATATAACGGCCTGTACTCTTATGACAGCAGCACACGATCATGGGAAGATTATCCGTCATCGGGAATGGTGACCGATCTGCGCATAGATCAACTGGCGTCCTCGGGCGATAATCTATATGTTATGACCCCTTCGCAAGTATATTCCTTCAACACTTTTTCCGGAATATTTGAGGTTATTGTATCTCTCTCCGAATTGCCGGGCAGCAGTTTTACCTCCATTGTTTCAAAGGATGATGAGCTCTTTCTGGGGACTTCCGCCGGCCTTATTTCCATCAGCGGCCCCGCAGGCGTTTTGAATAAAATATGGAACGGTTGTGTGAATGAGGTTAAGATCGGTGAAGGAGGGGTATTGACGGTGATCAGTGAAAAAGAGATATTTATCTTTAATTAGAGTATTACTTATCTTGGCGGCATTTCTTTCAATGCTGCATTTTTCCTTCTTCAATACAGCGGATGGAAGGCCCTTGGGGAATGTTGTTCTGAATAAATGGCTATCAGCACCGGATTACAATGCTACTGCGGATATCAAGGGCTTCCCTGTACAATACTCTATATTGGCGGCAAAGATAGTAACTCTTTGCGGAGCCGGCCTTGTGAGAGTGCTCATTCCCTTGTTCTTGATGGTTTCCCTGCTTGCCTTTCTGCTGATCAAAAAAGACGATGAGGCCTTGCTGATCTCTTTGCCGTTTATCCTTGTGATGGGATATTTTGGTAATTGGAATCTATCTTCATTGGGATTGATATTTCTGCTGTCCGAGTGGCTATATGCCAAAAATGGAAAGATCATCGGCACTCTTGTATTTGGAATACTGGCAGTAAATATAACACCCTTCGCCTTTCCGTTCGCAATGTATATCTTTTGCAGATCAGGAGCAAAAGCCTGGTTTCTTCCTCTGCTTTTTCCGATACAATTTTACCTTTCTCCGTTTCTTGGATTCTATTATCAGCCGTCCTTGTTCTATTATTTGACATGGTCTCCTTTTAGTATCGTTTCTATTCTGCTTGCTCCCGCCTATGTCCTTGCAAGGACATTAGGAAAAAAGAGCAACATCGGGGTATATGCTCTGCTGTTGATATCAATTCTGGAGCCGCTTACACTGCCATTTGTTTTTATTCTTTTGATCACTGAAGAATTGATCTCTTCTCGCCCAAAACTCATTTTTGCCGTATTATCCATACTTTTGATAATGGTTTTCTGGAACGGTGTTCCTCTGGGCAGAGGAAAGGTCCACCGACGAAATTCTCCTGACCTGTTTATCTATGGGGATCTTGTAAACCTGTATAAAATGCCACATTACGGCCGGATCTTCAATTTTCCGGTGAACGGCCCTGCTCTGGATGTGGTTCTTTTCCCTAGGTTTCAAGCTGCAAGGATCCCTTTCTCGCGGCAAAGTATCTCTTTTACGGATCAATTGTCAGAAATACTTACAGCGGAAGGTAAGATGTGGGCACAGGAAGACACGGGCGTTATCGTTCTTCCCATCAGTATGATCTTCAACCGCTCATCACTTTTTTATAAATTGTCATCTTCAAATAATTGGCTGCTTACTTATATGGACGGGGATATGATCGTCCTGGACAGAGATCCCGATCTTCACATAGTAATGTTCCGGGGCCCTTATCTCTTACAGATGCTCTTAAGGGGAGAAACGCTTGCTCCCTATGAAAAGGAAGAGATCTGGGAATATGTTGAATCTCTGGGAAGGGATTACAGGGATAAAAAAACATTTGCGTTATCCTACTTGACCGCCTTCCTCTTAGAAAATGAATTTATACAAGAAGGTATAAAGAAGCAGATGCGGGAGTACGCCGGCCTGAGGTTGAATATGGTAATGGCAATGACCGATCCGGAGAAGTTGCCAGCCGCGCTCGCGGCCGACCCGTATAATCCGGATCTGTGGAAACTTGCGGGTGAGGTCAAGGGCGGGCCGATGTTCTTCGGTATAGAAAAGATACTGAGATGCGGCGGGAAGGAGTTCTGAGCAGTGGGTGATAAGGAAAAATTAAAGCTATTTCTTACAAGAAAGAGCGTGAGAAAATATAAAGAAGATCCAATTGACAGAAAAATGATCGGCTCTATACTCGAGGCAGCCCGCTGGGCCCCGTCGGCGCGGAATCGTCAACCCTGGGAATTTATTATCATCGATGATCCTGAATTGAAAGGCAAGGCCGTCAAGGCCACGGGGATCAATACCAATATCGGTTTTCTCAATTCAGCGCCTGTGCTCATCGTGGGATTGGCCGACAAAAAAAAGAATCTGAGGTTCAATGGCATAGATTATTATCTAGTCGATTTTGCCATTGCCATGGAGCATTTGATACTGGCGGCATGGGAGTATGGACTTGGCACCTGTTGGGTTGCGTGGTTCTCTTCTAAAAAACTGAGATCACTTCTTTCCATTCCGAAAAGATTTGAGATCGTTGCGATCTCTCCCCTTGGCTATCCTTCGGATTCCTCTCCGGGAATGATGGAAAAGATCTCTAAATTAAGCGTTGGCTCAAAGAACCGAAAAGAGCAGAAGGATTTTGTGTTTTTCAATGGGTATGGGAGATGATCGATCCGCTGAGATTCCTTCTTCAAAGACACGGCTTTATACATAATCTCGTTTCACGGGTGGAATTCGGAAAAAAGTATTCAGCGATGATGCTAAAGGACGGTTCTATCGGTGTTTGCGCAAACCCCGGCGGCGCACTCTCCGTAGATCACAGCTCTTCCCTTTTTCCCGATCTTGATAATCTTGCCGACCGTATTATTTACAATTGCTATGTCAATGCGATCTTTAATATCGACAGTCCTCATCTTTCTCATATGGACATCTTTGAAGCCATTGATTTCTCTTCTTTTGACTGTATTGTCATGATCGGCATGTTCAGGCCTCTCGTCCGTAAATTTAATTCAGAGGATATTCCTCTGGCGGTCTTTGACAGAGACCCCATGAAATCAGATAACTTCTCCATAGAAGAAGAATTCGCGTCTCTGGAAAAAGCTGATTGTGTGATAATGACCGCCACGGCGGTCTCTAACGGAACCTATGTTTCACTATTAGAACATATTTCGGAAGATGCTTCGATCTATCTGCTCGGGCCATCCGCCACGAACGATCCTGAATTGATGAGAGAGTATCGGATAAACGGGATCTTCTCGTCAGTTTTTGAAAAAAACGATATGAAAATACTTGATATCATTTCCCGCGGGGGAGGAACCAAAGAATTCCAGCCCCACGGAAAAAAAACAATATTATTTTCGGATCAGGTATAATCCTTTAAGAGTCCTGTCCGTTCATTGAATTCATTGATCTCTTCATCCCACTTTTCATAGGAATGGAATTGCCTGATCCAGTAATTATCATCATACCACTGGTCATTAAGTTCTTCCACATCCTTGCCCTGCTGCTCGATCCATGTGAAATATTTAAGATTATGCATTCGCTTCTTATCATAATAGGAAAGTTCCAGCATATGCTCGATCTCAAGGCCGGTGAGGTATCTGGACATATCGGCCGATGCCTGCCGCGGAGTGTATTCTCCGTTGTTCTCATTTTCCTCTTTTAATCTGGATCCGTACATATCCATTGAATCGGTGCAAACGGTGAAGATAATATCTTTTTCGGTCATCTCATAATATTTTGCCATCTTGATCGCTCCTTGAACATTCGCAATAGAGGAGATGCCGAGAAGATGCAATTTGTCCAGGACCTCCTGACTTGTGCCGATTTCCCTCAGCAGGTCATGTCCTGCCTTTTCATTAAAGAGCCTCATCAAAGCGATAGAGGCATTATCGTCGATATCCACTACCATATCCATATTCTTGATATTGTGGATCCATGGAACATGCTTATCTCCGATACCTTCGATGCGATGTCCTCCGAAGCCGTTATAAAGCAATGTAGGGCATTGAAGCGCCTCACCCGCTCCGACCTTTATAGTGGGGAATTTCTCTCTCAGGTATTCCGCGCTTCCCAGGGTTCCTGCCGAGCCCTGTGTCAGGAAAATGGCGGATAGTCTGGAATCTTCGCCTTTGATCTTATTGAAGACCTCTTCCATGGCGGAGCCGGTAGCGACATAATGCCATATTGCATTGCCGATCTCGTCGAATTGATTGAGGATAATGATATCAGTGCCTCTTTCCCTTGTCAGTTCGTGGCATTTATCGTAGATCTCTTTTACATTGCTTTCGCATCCGGGGGTGGCGAATATTTCCGCGCCGACCTCTTCAAGCCAGTCAAATCTCTCTCTTGACATACCTTCGGGAAGGATCGCTATTGACGGGCATGCCAGAAGATAAGAATCATATGCTCCGCCTCTGCAGTAATTGCCCGTAGAGGGCCACACCGCTTTCTGGGTGGTGGGATCGAATTCTCCGGTGACAAGGCGGGATATAAGCGGCCCGAATGTAGCACCCACTTTATGGCTCCCGGTGGGGAAATATTTGCCGACGAGGCCTATAATACGGGCTTTTACGCCGGATAGTTCACTTGGGAATTCAATAAAATTTACATCCCCGAATCCGCCGCCGGATTCTATCGGCTCGTTCTTCCAGGTGAGTCTGAACAGATTTCGCGAATTCAGGTCCCATAGACCGATCTTTTTCAAATCATCCTTGATCCCCTCAGGTATCTTATCGGGGTCTCTTAATTGTTCATAAGTAGGAAGGATAATATTTCTTTCCCTGCAGCGTTTGATCGTGTTTTCAAGTACCTTTTCTTTTGAGGTCATTACTTCAATCTCCTTGGACTCTTAAGCCC
Organism: bacterium; assembly: GCA_023133295.1. Lineage (GTDB taxonomy): Bacteria > AUK180 > AUK180 > AUK180 > AUK180 > JAGLWT01. Next base: position 44,661 of record JAGLWT010000082.1, read on the forward strand.
TAAAAGACATTTTATCACTTAAAACAGGCAAAATCAAGAACAGTAGACAAGCGCACAAGAAAGTGTGAAGTGTGAAGTGTAAAGTGGGAAAATACAATGAAGAATGACGCTTCGCAGTGCACCAGTGGACCCAGGGACAAGTGCACACGTGTGAAATGTGAAGTGTAATGTGTGGCGTAGAAACTGGGCTTGATCTGCCTTCTGTCATTCCTATGCTCTTGACTTCGAGGATCCCCCATCTTTCCTTCTCTTCACCTCTGTGAAACCTGATAGATATAGCTTGAAGTAATTCTATAATAGTGTATAATATAACAAAGGGGGTAACATGAAGCGGCCCATTCTTTTCATCATTTTTATAGTGTTTCTTACTGCGATTTCAGCATTGCAAAAGCCTTTGGACTCAATTGCCGACTTTGACGGGATTGATGGTATTATCGGGAAAGGCAGCGAGATTCTGATTTTTGAGGATCTGGATCTGATCAATATCTGGGATCAGACTGAGAATATCGGTGATTTGCGGGAGCAGATCGATTTACCCGGGCGCGTAATTACCAATCCCAATCACAACAGACTTTTTCCCGGAATCATATTAACGACATTCTTTGTGGAAACCGGCACGGAAACTTATCTTTATTCGTTATTGAACGGAAGTCTGGAAAAGGGAAACAGTTTTATAATTACCAATACCCCCACCTCTTCTCCAGTATGTATGTATATGGATAATTCCTTTTACTATCTCTTCGGTTCCGTAGAAGGCGCTGTCGTGCAGGTAAATAGTTCCGGTATAGTATCCAATGCAAGTCAGGGTACCGATCCGGTCTATGTCCGTGAGTATGATATTAATTCCCACCGGATCACAATTTCACTCGGTCAAATGGTTTCAATAAAAGAAGTAGATCTGTCAGACGGAACATATACAGACATCAGAGGCATCTCCCTTGACGCGAAAATTATCTATTTAAGCGATCTGTTTATAAATAGTAATGGAGATCATATTTATTGTGCGCTTGATGAGTTGAATCAAATCTGGAAAATTACCGATGATGGAATTGCCTTATCAAAAATTCTTGTGATGCAGGACGCCAGCGCAATTGTGATATCAGACATTGAAGGAAACGATTCAAAAATCATAGCATACGATTTGAACGGAAATGCCTTCACTATTCATAATGATGAGTTTGTAAAAGTGGATGCTGCTCATTACATATCAGGCAGGATAGGCTCGAATAGAATAATACGGAATGACTGTTTATCGAGCGGGTATTCAGGGTTCTCATATTTCAACGCCGATCTCGGTCAGACGATCTACTGGGGCAAGAACAATCATTCAGTGAAGCAGCCGGCTGCGGAGGCCATCAATGCCTCATTTGTATTTACCGAAGAAGTGTTCTTGTCAGAGAATCCACTTGTTGATATTACCGGAAGTTTTGATGCTGCAAATTACCCCGTTTTTGTTACCGCATTTATTTATAATGACGATTTGATTTTTCCTGTCGATACAAGTACTTCGGGATTCCAAACTTTTAATATTGCCTCAGTAGAAAGCACTATTTACTCAGCAGATATATCTGAGCTTGATCCGGGGGATTACAATGTAGTTCTGAAATTAATGGATTCGCAGGGGTTCACAGAGGTGTATGAACAACCGTTGTCTGTGGAACTTCATAGAAATTTTTATGCATCAATTGATGAATGTGGCGAATACTTCTCTCCCGGAGTTCAAGACGGTTGCAATGATGTATTGCCCGTTTCCTACTCAATGGGTTGTGGCGAGGAGGCCCTTGCTCAAGCCAGGATTGTTATTCAGGATTCATCGGGCAGTTTAGTGTACGAAGAACTTCTGCTTCTTGTTTCCGGTACCGCTCAGACTTTTGTCTGGGATGGATTATTGGCTTCAGATGAGAGTGCGGATAACGGAAAGTATTTCATATTTATTGAGCTTGTAGATGATCTGGGAGGTGTTGTATCCTCAAATACAGAGGAATTTTTCATAAACAATTTCGATTATCATTACTCTATCTCGAATTCTGTTATTCTTCAAGATGAAGGGAATTTTAATATCGCGCCGGTATGGACTTCGGATAATTTCCACTTTTATTTTTTAAGAAGTCCGATCCTCGGTTGCTATGGAGACTCTCTATTTAAAACATCTTCTATTTCAGGAGATGCCCAAGTGTGGCTGTGTGATACCTCAGGCAGTTCTGATTTGGCTCTTGATAATATAGTGGATCCCAATTATCCGGTTTCTATCAATCCGAATCAGTATTTTACAGCGGCTCCCACTCCTTCTCCCGTTGATATTCTTTCATTTGCATTTATCCGCGAATTTAATCTTTATTATCTGGATCAGGGAAGTATGGTTCATGTGGCGGATGATATTTCGGTGGATAACTACTGCTGGTCTCCCGACGGATCGAACCTTCTTTATTGCTCTACAGCGCTTGGAATAAATTATCACAATGATGCCGGAGAATTCAGCATTCTCCCTCCAGGTCAGTTCTGGGGGTATCATAAACCTGTCTGGGCGCTTGACAACAATATATTTTTCATTGCGAATAACCGGCTGCACAAAATAAATATCGGAATCGGTGCCATGGAAACAGTGGTTCTAAGTAAAAATGATGAGGTAGTTTTTGATTATGTGCATGCGAATAACAGTTCTCAAATAGTATATCTGTCCCGAGATTACTCTTCCGGTACACAGATTGAATTTTTCACTATCCTTGACTACAGCCTGCCTGAAGAAAGCTGGATGATTTCCAGATTTCAAGCCGATCTTTCGAATCTGGAAGGAATGTTGACGATCTCTCAGGATAACAGCAAGCTCTTTTATTATCGGAGCACTACGGAATTTCAGGGAATGGACTGTAATATTATTGGAATTGACCCTTATGTCGGCGCTGAAAGCATCGAAGTTTTCTACATCGATCTGGTAACAGGGAGTCAAATGCCCGCATTCCAGTATACCAGTCCGTTGAAGGGTGGAACTCCGGCGATTTCCCGGGATACCACTAAAATCTTATACTCGTCCTATGGATACGCCTCCTCTGCATTGAAGATCGCAGACATTTCCCCTGTATCGTTTTGCTTAGGAGTTGATACCACTCCTCCTTTTGTTGATATTTCAGTAGCCCCTTCTACTACATTCAATCCGGTATCGAACGGATCGGATATTTTGTCCAATCCTCTGGAAACATTGTCTTTTCTTTCTGAACCGCTGATTGAAGAAGAATCAGGACAGATCGAGGTACTGTGCCGAAGTTTCGATAATCAGGAAATCGATAGAATTGAATTGTATCTGGACGATGAATTACTGGGAATAAATGGCGGCCCAATAATCCGAAAAACAGTTGATACGCGAATTTATAGTGACGGTGAACACAGATTTAAAAGCGTTTCCCGTGATATGCACGGAAATACGGGGAGCAGAGAAAAGACTGTTATCTTTAAAAACCACACTATCACAACAGATACTGAAGCTCCGAAGTCAGAGATCCAGTTCACGCCCGTATCGTTTATAAACGGAGAGATCGAGACTATCCCCGCCGCATCCATAATATTAACGGCGAAAGATAATGCCGATTTGGATCCATTATTGTACTATAGGATAACAAATAGTGACGGTGATGTATTGCCCGAAACACTATATTTAGAGGAAATAGATACATATCAATTCGGAGTCGGTGACTATACAATAAATTTCTGGTCCGTTGACAGTAGTGAAAATGTTGAATCAGAACAATCCTGTATATTCAGATTAGTTGATCCGCTTGAGCTGAATCGGTATTCTTTGAATATCAATACCCCCTTGATCTTTTATAATAGAAAACTCAGAAAGGATTCAAATGAATTAGAGACCTTTGAAACGAATCTGTCTCTGTTCAGTGATTTTGATTTTTTCATAACTTCGGATTATAATGAATTCACAGATAGACTCGCAGATGAAAGATACGGCTCGTTTGTTGTGCTTGGCGATGAGAAAGTCGTTGATGACATTTACTGGAATATAATGCAGGACCGGATTTTCAGGGGTGCAAATTATATTTCATTTCACTATTTGAAAAGCCGCGAATTAAACTCAATCTCCAATCTATTTAACCTGAAATTTGAAGGGTATTTACCCGGGAATGAGTATCTTCTGAATATTTCGGCACCGGACTTTTTTGAAGTTGAAAGGATCATAGAAATCTATGAAGTTATGAAAATCGCCAATCTTAGCGATGATAACAGCATAATCTCGTCGGTTCGGCATAAAGATCAGGGATTCTCTGCGATACTTCTGTCAAATCACGGTGAGGGGAAATTGATCTTCAATACCTTCTTCAGTGGAGCCGTCGATTTAGCCGAACTATTGTCTGATGAATTGTCATATCTCCTTGTTTCCGATACGGAAGGACTGACAAAAAGATTGATTCTTAATAAATTATTCTTGAATTTTGAGATGGATGTCAAATTATTGATTTCTCACGACGGAGATCTTAAGTTCCTGAAGAACTCTGTGAATCAGGATATTGACCTAGATTCCAGAGAATTGGAAATTTATCTGGATAGTATGAGCGATGAATTTTATCTGGATTTTGAAGTTATAGAATACCCATGCAGGCTCGAATATGAAGTGTTATACAAAGTTAGCGGCAAATGGTATCGATTCACAAGAGAAGAGATAGTTTTCAATATGCCTGAAATTTTGGAAGAAGGAGAGTAAAAATGAGAAGGATTATTATGTTGATATTTATTGTATTAATTTGTACTCATGCATATTCTAACGCTCCTTCTATACACAATCCCGCTGAGCTGGTAAGCACCGGTGGCGAGGTTAATCTCTTTTCAGGAGATTTGAATGTTAATTTACCCTTAATGTCTATCCCCGCGATCGGTGGGAATTTAAATGTAAATCTTTTCTACAACAGCAATGTATCGCACTACCTCAGTCATCCCGACGAGATCGGTGTAGCGGGTATCGGCTGGAATCTGGGTCAGAGTTATATTGTAGTGGAGAATTCGGTTTCACTCAAAAGTCTAACGCAGGTGGCCGATGCGGAAGGCTCTCCTTTACCTTACGATGAGGATTTTATTGACTATTTGAATGATATTGATTATGGTGACCTGATAATGGTTTTACCGAATGGATCGAGTCTGGAAATTGATTATGTGATCTCCAATGTAACAAGGCATCGGGAAGAGACAGATTGGGGGGTTAAATATGTATATTACCCACAGGGAAACTACCACTTCGTTTCAGACACAAACGGGTGGGAAATGGAACGGGTCTCATACGAATTGGCGTCAAGCCCATATGATCAGACCGTTTTGTCCTACATAGATCCCGAGACAGGAGCAATCGAGACTGATGTAAGGCTGGGCGATAAGATCACGCCTGGTGCGGATGCATGGAAAAAGGGCTGTGCATTTATTATCAAGGACAAGGGGGGAAATACTTACGAGTTCAAACACCCCAGAATGTATACCACCATTTATACCGATACTTGGACGATCTACGGCAACAGATACCGCTGGGATCTCACCAAGGTCACTGATCGATACGATTATTCCACAGAATATTCGTATTGGGATGCCAACGACTACTATGAGTATCCGGTTAAATATTCCAAGGGAGCAATCCCCGTAGTTCCTGATGACGATGGTACCGGAAATGAGAAGGTCGCATTCTCGTTACGCGCGTACTATACCAGAGAATCCTATCTCGTTAATATTCAAAGGGGGACTGCCAGTGTATCATTTGAGTATTCGGATAAACCCGATCCCGTGATCGATGTCAGCGATCACTCTGAAATACATTTTTACGAGACAAAACGCCTATCGAAGGTAATCAGCTCGATCGCCGGAACGATCGCTTTGAATTATTCCGGTAATTATTTGCAGAATATCTTCAAATTTGCCAAATCGGAAGAATATGTGTTTACAAATGAAAATCAGAAGATGAATGCTATAATCGGAGATGGAAAACATTCTATTCGCCAAGGAGTTATTAGCAACAAGACCCCTTGGTGGGAAGATGGTACTCACCCGATGCCTCCGCCGAAGCCGGATCCCGCGCCAAAAGAGGTTTTCAAAACAAACGTTCTGAATACCGCATTCGGTTACGGTCCCTTGGGAAAATTGACCGAGATCACTTTTCCTACGGGAGGTCAAAAACTGATCGCTTACCATAGTAGTCCGTTTGATTCTGACAATTACGGGAAGGTAGGTCAGATTACGATCGATCAGCAGAAATGGAATTATTCTTTCAAGAAAAGATCAAAAGTCATTGAAGGAAGTGGAACACGGATATGGATCGGCTATAGAGTGACAGAGGAAATTCTTCCAAACGGTACAAAAAATGTTTATCTTGTTGCCGATAGAGCCAAATTTGAGAATACAGATTATTTCTATAATATCAATACGGACATTTTGAATGATGTAATTGATAACGGAGAACTTCTGGATTATTACTCTCCACCGAGTCATTGGAATGGGCGCGGCTTCCATCTAAAGGGAGTAATTCTAAGAAAAAAGTTCTATTCGGATACTAATACCTTAGGACCGTTAAATGTAAACCTAAACTCTTACATAATCAATAGATTCGATTTTGCCGCAGGGAGTTATGCTTTTAGAAAGCGAATTCGCAAAGCGATCGCGATCAACAACAATAAGAAAACGGAAATATCGTATATGTACTCTGATTATAGATTCCCCTTCGAACCCACTAAAATTTATGAAAGCACATATGATGGTAACGGTTTGGTAACACATTTGATAAAACTCCTGATCCTCCATCCCGACTATGATGATTTTGCGGTTCTGAGCACTTCCCGGCTCTACAAGAATTTTGAGGTTTCACATAATTTACTGGCATTTGAAAGATATTATGAGCATGATCAATACGGGCAGGCGTGGAAATCCGAAATATACGATTCACAAGACGGAACAGAGACAAAGGAGTTTTCAGCAACATATTACAAAGATAGAAAAATTACTGAAACATCGCCAAATTCGGTGGTGACAAATTATGAATACGGCGACAACAATGAAGGAAAATTTCTAACAAAGATTACCGGTCCTCTGGGTTCGACAGAATTTACATACAAGGGTGACGGGAAACTTGCCGGTAAAATTGATTATAAAGGCAGGGTCACGCAATATAAATACGACAGATATGACCGTCTGCTTGCGATATTTCTCCCTCATGACGAGATTGATACCAATCTGGATGGAACGATCTCTGTCGGCGACCCGTCAGCCGTATATGCATATCAGTTAAAAGGCGAATATGAAATAACCTGGATGGATGACGGCTCGGTAATCGGTAAAGGGTTATTTACTGAGAATAAAACATTTCAAATGATGAGACACACGATTTCGAGAACAGAGACAGATGCGGAGACGGAGTATATTCAGACGATCATTAATTACGATGATTTCGGACGGGAAGTCAATAGGGAAAGAGAAGATGAAGACGGAAAGGTTTTTACTTTCACCGATTACAATGAATACGGCAAACCGGTATGGAAGACTTTGCCGGTGAAGGAGAATGCCTCCATTGAAGGCAAGAAAATATTCTACGAATACAATGATCCGTATTTAAGGCTGACTAAAACGACATACCCTGACAATAACTATGTAATGAGGGCATATGACGACATTAATAATGAGTTGACGATCTCCGATAGCGGCAATCATCAGCGTGAAATGAAGTATGATGTTCTGGGAAACTTAATCAGGGTAGTTGAGCATAATGATGACGGCGATTATATTTCCAATTACGAATATGACAAGTACAGGGGACTGCTAAAGAAGATCATTGATTCGAGAGGGAATGAAACTACATTTTCCTATGACTGGGCAGGTCGGCTTACGGCGACTTCCAACCCCGATGAAGGGATGCGGGAGTTTCTGGCATACGACGAGATGAATAATCTGCTCAGCAAAAAGGACGGAAACGGCAATATTATAAATTATGAATACGATGAGCTTAACAGATTAACGAAGATCATGTATCCCGACAATTCTTCAGTCGGTTATAATTACAATGACGCACTGGGTCAGGCGGAAGCCAATCTACAGGATGTGACAACATCGGATCATCTCGGAAATCCGGTCACGAAGTATTCATATATCTACGATGTCAGGGACAGGATCATTGAGCGTAATGACCTGTACAATATTTGTGGAAAGAGCTTCAATTCAAGAAATCTGTTCTCATATACCGAAGAAGATTCGGTAAAAGAATATAAACTCTTCTATGATGTCGATCTGGTGGAGAATGTCGCATACGATTATTCGAAATATACCGGACAGATCGTCGGAGTAAGGGATCTTAAGAACGATCGGCTATTAAGCGAATATAAATACAATGAATCGGGAAATATTTCAAGTATAGACTATCATCTCGCGGCAAGCAGCCTGACAAAAGAGTATTCATATGACAATATGATGAGGCCGGCCAATATCAAGGTCTTTGCGCCTGAAACGAATACTACATTTCTTGACCATAGCTATAATTATGATTCCGTGGGAAATAGAACATCCTTAGTCGATACGGACGGCCTGCAGACTGCATATGAATATGACAAGCTGGGGCGGCTCACCGGTGTCTCAGGCCCTCTATACGATGACGGTGATGGTATCGGCAACACATATTCATATGATTCGGCTGGTAATCGTCTCGCATGGAAAAGCAAATACAAAAATCTTTCGTATGAAGTGGAAGCGGATTCCAACAGATTGAAGAAGCAGATCATTGGCGCCAAAAGAAATATCGCATATGGATACGACCAGAACGGAAATATGACGGAAAAGGAGCATTTCAATAATGATGACCTTGTCGAGAAAAACATACTGTCATGGGACTATGAGAATCGCCTGACCGAATACACCGCCATCAATATCTGGCAGATGCGTACAGCGGCGGACTTCGCGAATGAAGACGCTTTCTCAAAGCGGGTAAGATTCAAGTATGACGGCAGCGGCATGCGGATCGCAACACTCACCGACGCGGAGAAAACACTTGACTCCGCGGAGGATATTGAGGTATACTTCTATATGCTGGGACAGGTGATCGCGAAGGTGGACGGGAATACGCAGAAATTGAAGGAGTCGTATGTATACGGAAACGGAGAACGCATCCTTACTAGACGCTATGGATATGATGAGCAGGGGGCGATGAGCACAACAGAAGAATACAATTTCACGGACATCCAGGGATCCCTTGTGATGACTGCTGATGCATTAACCGGAGCGGTGACATCAAGAACCAAATATGATCCGTATGGAAACCTTCTCTGGGCCAACATCCAACATCAATCATCCAACATCTCCGAAGACCGCTATTCCTATACCGGAAAGGAAATGAATGCAG